>CAZHYA010000075.1:0-1017 GCA_964536525.1 uncultured Bacteroidales bacterium
GGCTTCCCGCGGAAGCGATACCCTCCAGGTCTTCGGCACGATAATACGGCTTTACGTCGAAGCCTTGCCCGGTTTGCCACACCAGCTTTTTCCGGTAGTCGGCCCCTTTGAGGTCCTGACCGATCAAAGCTTCCCACTCGGCGGTACTCACCGGCGGAAACTCGGCGAAGAGCCTTTCGTTTTCCTTCAGCTTGCTCATACGTTTCGGCTTATGCTTAATAATTTACGAGAATAGCGTTTACTGGCTGCAAAATTACGATAATTCGTGCAGAAATCGATTATGGAGCGGATATTGTGAAAAGATTAACAATGATTCATGGGTAGAAAGAGGTGCAAGGTGCCGGGTACTGGGAACCAAAAAAACACGAAATCCAATAATCTCTGATCTCATATCTAATATCTCATGTCTCATATGTATCTCTTTCCCCAGACTAGCCTAAGTGACGGTATTCAAGCCAAATCTTCACATCAATGCTGCAGTTATCCGTGCGATTTTCTACATTTGTTGTGAAATGATCAGGAGGTTCACGGCATATTTTTTATCCCTGCTGGTGTTTATTCCGGTATGCCAGTCACAGGGCGAGGGCAGGCTGGCCGAATACCTTCCCGAAGTGCACTTCTTCGCCCCGCTCATCCTCGACCCGGTGGAATGCCAGTCGTACGGGGCACTTTATGCCTACTGGGAAGGAAGCGACAGAAAGGATATGATCTATTCGCCCCTGGCGCTGGGCTTTCAGTTGCCTGTGGTGCAGTGGGACAAGGGCACGCATGGTTTTGAGCTGGGCTTCATGGCCACGGTTTTCTTCCAGTTCCAGTTCCTGGAGCCGACCTCCCTGTTCCAGGTCAACCTCATCAACACCGACTTCAAGGCGGGCATCCCGTTCATCTTCCGCACGGGCCGTTTTGCGCTACGCACCACGCTCTATCATGTGTCGTCACATTTTTCGGAGGAATACATCTTCCGCAACGTACAGACGGGATTTCCAATTATCTGGCCGGGAGCCTTAATCTGTTTTC
>CAZHYA010000075.1:1027-5679 GCA_964536525.1 uncultured Bacteroidales bacterium
GACCGAAAGAAGGCATATCGAGCAGGTCTGGGTTTTCGGAGGAATACATCTTCCGCAACGGATTAACAACTTTCGGGGAGAATCGGAACACTTACGATGCCGTCGACATTCATGCCTCATGGCAGTGCGACAGGATACGCTGGTACGGGGGCGTGGGCATGGCCTTCAACTCGCCCCACAACAGGGGTTTCTGGAAGTTCCAGGGTGGTTTGCTGTTCCGGTACCCGGTGAAGCCCGGTTCGTCCTTCAACTACATTGCCGGCGCCGACCTGCAGCTTTTGCAGGAGACCGAATACAGCCTCAACACCCAGCTGGGTGCAGGCATCGAGATCGCCTACCGCAGGAGCCGCACCTTCCAGGTGATGCTGCAGTATTTCAACGGCAATATCCCCTATACGCAGTACACCCATCTGAAGGTGCAGTACCTGGGGGCTACGCTGGTGGGGCACCCCTTTTGAGTGCCGAGTGATGAGTGAGGAATGCCCTGAGAAGTGTAAGGAATTTGGCCTCCAGCCCCTGGCAGGGGCCGCAGGCAAACAGCCTTACAACCTGACAGCCAGATTATAACGTATTTTTACTCATTTGCTAATTTGAGTTTGAAGCAAATTATTTTCGGATTTTGATTCCCGACCTAAAACTTTACAATTTTCCTCTTTACCGCCTTCGTTTCGCAGGAAAGAGTCAAGATATAGACGCCTGGTGGCAGATGAGACAGATCGATCTGCGCTGAGCCTGACCCGGGAGGATATTCCTGCCCGCCGACCATGTTACCCCTCATATCGTAAAGCCTGACCAGGAATTCTTCTTCAAGGCCATGGCGGATATTGAGCAGTCCAGCGGCCGGATTGGGAAAGATCCGGATATCGATCCCGTCCCTGTGTTCTACCGCCGATAAAGGAATGGTTTGCACCAGGGCCATCCAGCCGGAGGCATGGGTGCTGTGGTCGGAGCGAAAACGCAGGCTCATCCAGCTGCCTGTCTGCATCACGGGGGGCAGGCTGCTTCCGGTAAATCCCCCCAGCAATACGCCTCCCGGGAAGGGCCCGTCGTAAACCCAGAGCGAATCGTAGCCTGTTTCCAGCACGAATTCAGGGAAGCTAATCTCCAGCCCCTCTCCTTCCTGTCCGTAAAGGCTGAGGACATAATCTTCATTGTCGTAATAATCCCATGCCGGCCCCCCACTGTCGTAAAGGGTGTCGCAGGCCGTCACTCCCGCACCCTGTACAAACTGCTCCGCGATCACCTCCCATAACTCGCCATAGCCGTTGTCGTACCCCAGCGCCCAGATTCCGATGCCGGCCATCCCGCGCCGGTTTACCAGCTTATACCTCCTGGCGAGCGAGGCGGGATCGTTCACGAAGCACTGGTGCCAGCCCCCTTCATTGTAAGCATAATAGGGCCCGAACGAATTTGGTTCAAGCTTTTTGTTTTCAGGGCTGTAATGCCCCTGGGCATTGTTGCGGATGTTGGCCCAGGTGTAGGCAGTGCCGTAGCCTGTGGCAGCCGAGGGGGCGGTGCCTGAAGCGGTGGGCCACTCCCGAGCGTAATAGGGTACGCCCAGCAGCATCTTTTCCATCGGCATGCCTTCCGACTGGTAAACCGACACGCTGCGCGACACACTGTAGTCGTATCCCGACGTCATGCTGTAGTGGGGATCGACAGGCCCCGCCTGGCTGCTGCCATTCCAGTAATAGTCGTACCCCATGATCATGAACAGGTCGATATACTGGTTGAGGGTGCCCACGTTGAAGATGCCACTCCAGTCGACGGCAGGCATGGCGATGCTGAGCACCGCCCCGGGCAGGCTGTCGCGCAGCGCCGTGGAAAATTCAGCAATATAATCGAGCATAGCGGGCCCCTGTGAGGCTGGCACGGCCTCGAAGTCGAGGCTCACGCCATGGGCGTCCCGCTGCCTGACCAGGCTGATAAGATTTTGGGTGAGGGTGGCCCTCGATTGCGGGTTGTTGAAGAAGATGCTGTGCCCCGAGAAAAGGGTTACGCAAAGGTGCACCCGCACGCCATGGGCAAAGGCCGAATCGATGGCCGGGGTGGTGAGCCAGCCGTAAAAGGAAACCGGCCCTCCCGTCTCCGGGTCCACATCATAGGAAAAATAACAGAGGTCGCTCAGCAGTTCCCACTGGTAATTCAGGTAATTGGACCCACCCCAGTACGGATGGTAACCAAAGACGATCTTCTGCAGTTCCCCTCCCGCCTCAACCTTACCGTGTGTCAGCGAGAAATCGTTCAGGAGATCATAACCTCCAACGCTCAAGTACCCGGTTTCGCGGTATTTCGCCGCCTCCTCCATGTGGATCGACACCTGTGCGGTAGCAAGTTGGCTCAAGATGAACAATATAAGTGTCAATACCCGGCGCATCGCTGATCAATAAAAGAAAAATTTCGCGAAAACCAACTCAGCTTTCGGATTTCAGATTTCGTCATTCGATAATGCTCATCTCCTCCACCAGGTGAGTGGCCCCGGCAAACTTGTCGATGATGAACAGGCAATAGCGGATATCGAGGCTGATGTTGCGGCACATCGCAGGTTCGTAAACGATGTCGCTCATGGTGCCTTCCCAGCAGCGGTCGAAGTTGATGCCCACCAGCTCCCCGTTGGCGTTCAGCAGCGGGCTGCCCGAATTCCCGCCGGAGGTGTGGTTGGTGGCGATGAAGCATACATGCATGGTGCCATCTTCATCGGCATAGCGCCCGTAGTCTTTTTGCTCATAAAGCTCCTTCAGCCTGTCTTCCACCACGTAGTCGTAGATGGCTGGATCTTCCTTTTCCATGATCCCCTCGAGCGTGGTGAAATACCCATAGGTGACGGCATCCCTGGGCTCGTAGCCTTTCACCTTGCCATAGGTGACACGCAGCGTGAAGTTGGCATCGGGATAGAAGCGCCGCCCGGGCTCGAATTCCATCTGCCCCTTCATGTAAATGCGCTGGAGGCTGTCGTCAGTGGCGTAATAATTTGCAAGGGAGGGCCTCAACTTATCATTATATGCTTCTGCAAAGGCACCGGCTAACACAAAGGCCGGGTCCTTCATAATCTTTTTATAATTCTTCCGCTTGAATTTTTCGAGAAATGCATTCACCTCCGCCTCGTCGTCGAGGAACGACCGTTCATACACATGTTCCGTATAGGCAGAAACATCACCATTGAACCGGCTGTCGATCTCATCCAGCACCCCGGGCTGGTAATCCCTGCCGGCCATGTCGCGGTATGCACCGATCAGGGCCGCGAAGGTTTCCTTGTCGAGGGGTCGATGGTAATTTTTAAAAAAGGAGGCCGTGCTGCCCTTCAGGCTTTCGACGGCCTTTGCAATGTCCTCATCCGTCTTTTCCTTATCCTGGCAGGCCTTCACCAGGGCCTCGAAATACCTGCCCATGCGGATCAGTTCGATCCCGAAGGGGGCCTCGGCGATATAGGTCATCTCCCTTTCCAGGGGTGATATTTTGCCATAGAGTTCGTTAAAGGCAGGGATGATCCCTGCATACCGGGCCATCGTTTCGGGGTCCTGTTTTGCCCATGCAGTAAATTCCCCTTCCATGGCCTCTTTGCGCTGGATGATGCCTGTCCGCTCGATGCCCTTGTTCTCCCCGATCCACTTTTTCCACCCGTTGGCGATGCCGGCGGCCTTGGCCGAATACTGTATCCGCACCAGGTCGTCCCTGTTAATGTAATTATTGATGATATTGAGCCGCTGGTCACGGAGGCTGATGCGTATGGGGTTGACCACCTCCGCTATATGTTCCACCCTGCAGGCAGGGATGTACTGCTGCGTGGAGCCCGGGTAGCCGAACACGAAGGTGAAATCGTCCTCCCTCACCCCCTGTATGTTGATCGGGAAATGGTATTTGGGCCTGTAAGGGACATTGTTTTCGGAATATTTTGCCGGCTGATTGTTGGAATCGGCATAGATGCGGAACACCGAGAAGTCGCCGGTATGGCGCGGCCACATCCAGTTGTCGGTATCGCCGCCGAATTTGCCGATGTTTGAAGGCGGGGCGCCCACAAGCCGTACGTCCTCATATTTTTCGGTCACGAACAGATAGTATTCGTTCCCCTGGAAGAAGGGCTTCACCCTGGCATCGTAGTGGGTATCCTTCACCGCTTCTTCTTCGATGGCCCGGGCATTTTCCTTCAGCTTCTCCGCCCTGGCCTTCTCGGTCATGTCGTCGGTGACCCCTTCCAGCATGGTTTCCGTCACATCCTCCATGCGTACCAGGAAGGTCACGCTAAGGCCGGGGTTGGGCAGTTCCTCTTCCATGTTCATGGCCCAGAAGCCATCGGTGAGGTAGTCGTGCTCCAGCGAACTGTGGCGTTGTATCACGCCATAGCCGCAGTGGTGGTTGGTGAGCAGGAGCCCCTGGTCGCTCACGATCTCGCCGGTACAGCCCCCGCCGAAGATCACGATACCGTCTTTCATGGAGCTCTGGTTGATGCTGTAGATGTCTTCGGCCGTGAGCCGGAAGCCCATGTCCTGCATCTCCTTCTCGTTGAGCTGTTCAAGCAGCAGGGGGATCCACATGCCCTCGTCGGCACGGGAGAGGAGGAGGCTGAAGGTCAGGGTAAAGATGAGCAGGAAACGTTTCATAGTTACTGGTTTCGTGATACGTGTGGCTGGAATATTTATTTAAGTGCGAGACAT
>CAZHYA010000075.1:5689-9386 GCA_964536525.1 uncultured Bacteroidales bacterium
CTTTACATGGAACGATATATTGATAAATAATTTGGTTTTAAGTTTTCAAGTCTCGAATTCTGGAATATTTATTTAATTGCGATGCATGAGATTTCCACATCTACGCCCAGGGGAAGGCCTTTCACGGCGATAGCTTCCCGTGCGGGGGGGTCGGTGGGGAAATAGGTGCCGTAAACCTCATTCACCAATCTGAACAGGGTCATATCCGAGAGGAAGACAGAGCACTTCACCACATTGCCGTAGTCCATGCCCGCTTCCTTGAGGATGGCTCCGATGTTTTCCATCACCTGCTTCGCCTGGCTGCCGGCACCGCCTTCCACCAGATTTCCGCTCTGCGGGTCAACGGGTATCTGCCCGGAAACGTACAGGGTGTTTCCTGCCAGGATGGCCTGGCTGTATGCGCCGATGGGTTTGGGCGCATTCGAACTGTAAACAGTCTTTTTCATATGCTAAGCGTTTTAATGTTCATGAGAGAAAAGCAAAAATAAACAATTTCGTTGAAGTGGCGGCCGGATTGAAGGTTCAAGGGATTAGTTCGACCTGGCATTTCCCTTACGCCTCAGTCATAAAAGTCAGTTTCACTGAATTAACCGCTAATAATCCCTGAAATCTTTCTTGCGCTGCAGCTTGAGGTCCTTCAGCATGTCGGCCTTCACGTTGAGGGCGAAGTTCCACGACTGGCGTCCGCCGATGGGGATCCAGTTGAAGCGCATCTCGAAGCAATGCAGGTCGCGGTAGATATTGATGGAGGTATACGACAGTTCGGCAGCCTCGAAGTCCCAGCCGGTGCGGAAGCCGATCTTCCACTTGGGCGTCACGCTGAAGTCGCCGCTCAGCCCCAGTGTCTGCACCAGGCTCTCCACCTTATCCTTGTTCACCTGGTTGGTATATTTCAGCGTAGTGGAATACCTCAGGTTATAGGTGATGTTGAGGTTCCACTTGATGTCCCAGTCGATGTAGTCGTCGTAGTTGTTGTATATGCTCTCGAGTTCCTCTGCCATATCAATGTCTTCCGCACTTTCGGCCAGCTCTTCCTCCCTGGTCTTTGTCGGCCCTCCTTTCTTTTTGAAAAAGTCGGGGTTCAGCCGCAGGTTGGCGCTGAAATCCCAGTTGGTCTTGTCGAGCCTCAGCAGCCTGCGGTTCACGTCCCACTCAAACTTGTTGATGTTACGCGTACCTGATGAGTCGAGGATGTAGGGGTCCCAGCTGCTCGAATACCTGATGTCGAAGCCCTTGAAGATGGTCGTGCGGCCGCTGAGTTGCAGGTTCGACCAGTTGAGGGAGTCCTTGGCCAGGTCGTAGGTGGTCTGGATGGTGAAGTTGTCGATAAGCTTGATCTTCTTCGTGCCCGTTACGGTATCCTTGCGCGATCGAACCTTCATCTCGAGGTTGTTGCTCAGCGAGAAGTTGATGGCGCCCGACTCGTTCTTCGGGGGTGATCCATAGATGCCACCCTCGAAGATCGAATATTCAATTTCCCTGTCCTGGTTGGGATCATAATAGGATTTGTAATAACCCCATTTCGGGTCGCCCCATTCGGGGGTATAGCTAAAGGTGACCTTGGGGGTGATGACATGCCTGATGGCCTGCACCGGGAAACCCTTGCCAAACTGCAATATGCCATAGATCTTGGTGGAGATGGAGGAAGAGAAGCTGGCATCGAAGGCATTTTTGAATCCGTCAATGGTGTCTGTTTTCAGGTATCCGACAATGGTATCGTTGCCGCTGAACAGGGTGTCGTCGATCCAGTTTTTTTCTACGGTCCTGAAGTACATCCTGTCGTTGATGTTGATGGAGTTGGTCCAGGTGAAATACTTTAAGAGCTTTATCGAGCTGCTGACGGGGATGCTATGCTTGATGCCGTTCTGCAGCTTATCCCATGTCTCGGGCTTGAAAAGCAGCGAATCCTCTATGGTCACCGTGTTCTTGAAGTTGGCGGTGTAGTTCACGCTGATGTCTTCCCACCACCTGATCTTTCCCGAGCGGTCCTTTTTCCTGAGGGGGTAAAAACGGTTCACGTTGAATGATATCTCGGGCAGGGTCAGCGTCATCAGCTTGGTCTGGGTATTCTGGCTGTGGTTGGCATTCAGCGTGAGAAAATATTTCCCGGCAAAGCTGGTCTGGTAGGCGATGCTCGACTGGAAGGTGTTCGACAGGTAGTCCTGCGCCGTGGTTGGATTGTAGAAATTCGACTTGCGGCTGCGGATGTTCACGTTGGCTGTGAAGGTGCTGTTGGGCCGGGCCTTCCGGTCCTGCGAATGCTGCCACCTGATCTGGTAGTCGCGGTCGCGGCGGTAGTCGGATTGCCCTTCTTCACCCACAATGTTGATGGCATAAAGAAAATCGAAGTTGCCACTATACTTGTATCTTTTCCTGTACCTGGTGCTTGGCTTGATGGCCCAGCTGCCTCCCGTATAGATGTCGCCCACCAGCTTCAGGTCGATATAATCGTTGATGGCCCAGTAGTAGCCCCCGTTCTCGAAATAGAAGCCCCGGTTGGCCGACTCGCCCCAGGTCGGCAGCAGGATGCCCGAATGCTGGCCCTTACGGATGGGGAAAAAGCCAAAGGGCAGGAAGAGGGGCGTGGGCACATCCTCGATGACCAGGTAGGCAGGGCCGGTCACGATACGCTTGTCGGGGATCACCTTCGACTTGAAGTACCTGAATTCATAATCCCTGTTCTCGCAGTTGGGGCATGTGGAATATGATCCCCCTCGGATATTGGCCTCGTTGTTGGGCATCTTCTTGATGACCTGCCCCCTGATGGTTCCTTCCCCGTCCTGTGTCATCACATCCCGTATCAGCCCCTTTTTTGTTTCATAGTTATAGCGCATGGTGCGCGAACGGAACTCCGAATCGCCCTGCACAAAGATGGGCTGTCCGCGTTCTCGTCCCATAGAGTCAGGAAGGCCGGAGGCGTACACTTCAGTCTTGTTGAAGTCCATCTCCACGTAGTTGGCCTTGAGGTTGATATCATCATAGGTGATGTCGGCCTCCTGGTACATGAACACCTTCTGGTTGACCATGTCGAAATGCAGCGAATCGATCGACTTGAAATCCACACGGTATTGCAGGGCATTTGGCGAGATATTCCTTGAACGGTCGGGGGCATAGCCCTGGAGGCTGTCGTTGCGGAGGACGGTATCGGGTTTGATGAGCAGGGTATCGGGGATCATCCGGGCTCCCCGCTTCCCCACGGTGTCAGGGGCATGGGAGAGACCCTCCTGTTGTGCTTCAGTTATACTGGCATACAGTAGCAAGCCCGAAAAGATAAGGCAATATATCAGCCGGTAAACTGTTAGTAAGTTGGTGAACAAATCGGGTTTGTTGACAATTGATAATGTATTATTTTTGTAACTACAGCAATGTCAGTTTTTTGCCGTACAGCCTGTTAACTGCCGGCTTTATGATGTAAAACTAACTAAATTATTCCTTAGGTGAAACGTAGCGCCGTTATTTTTGGTATAATCTGCCTGGCCCTGTTACAGCCCTTTCCGGGGATTGCCCAGCAGAAGGTGCGCAAGGTGGTGATCGAGAGCGGCACCGGGCAAGTCCACGAGTCGTGAGGGGACATGAGGCGCGCTCGATGAGAAGACCTGCGACAAGCGACCGACGCCTCACGGCGAGTCCTCGGGCAGTGCGCGGCGCGCACACCCTGATGGAGCTCATCGACCGCGAGCGCCCCGAGTCCAACCGC
>CAZHYA010000076.1:0-9346 GCA_964536525.1 uncultured Bacteroidales bacterium
GTGGGCTTCTTCCTGAGGTCGCCTCCTCCATGATACATCCCTGCCAGTTCGGGATACACAAGGCTCCAGTCAGGCTCGACATGGGGGGGTTCGAATGCTGAAAAGAAGAAGATAATAGATTCAGTCCCCAGACCAATGATGAGCATGATGTCAGCGCCAGCGTAGTGATTGATCTTGAACAGGGCACCCAGGATCACAACAGATGCACCCAGCCCGTAAAGTTTTGCCATGAAGTTTCTAAAGCCTCTGGTCCGAACGATGTTATTTAAACCCATGATGATTTGATTTAATTGTTAATTAATGTCTCTGATTTAGTTGTTTATTTTGGTTGATTAGTTGTAAACCCTTGAAGCCCTGGCGGGATTGTCGTCTTTGCTCCTGCCGAGGAATGGCTGCATGGTGCGGAAACCTATATAGGATTTTGCAGTATCCTGGAATTCATAGGCCCTGGTCTGTACCTGCAGATAATAGGCAACATCTTTCCACGATCCGCCTTTCACCACTTTCCTTTTCATGGCAGGGGGGTCGTCTTCTTTGGCATTATAGGTATAGTTGGGGTTCATATCCCATGTAAAGTTGTATGAAACGGGATCGAAGGCGCTGATGGTCCATTCGGCTACGTTGCCCGACATGTCGTAGAGTCCCCATTCGTTGGGCGGGTAGTGCCCCACGATCACGGTCCTCAGGCCGCCGTCGTCGATATAATTACCCCTGATCGGTTTGAAATTGGCCAGGAAGCAGCCCTGGTCGTTGCGGGTGTAAGGTCCTCCCCATGGGTACGGACTGTTTTCGTAACCGCCTCTGGCGGCCCATTCCCATTCCGTTTCCGTTGGCAGGCGGAATTCAGCCACGCTGGTCTCGTCCTTTTCGTTACGCAGGTATGCATTTCTCAACTCCGTCCGCCAAACACAGAAGGCCCTTGCCTGCAACCAGTTCACACCCACAACAGGGTAATGGTCGAAAGCCTGATGCCAGAAATATTTTTCTGTCATCGGGTCGTTGAACGAGTAAGTATAATCGTGGATCCAACAGAGGGTATCGGGATAAACATTGATGATCTCCTTGCGCACGTAAACGGAACGGTCTCTCATGCCCTGCGGACGATTGGCGAAACCGGCATTTTCGTAATTGCCGTCCTCCGTCCAGTCTTTTTTTGCTGCGGCATTCAGGTCGACCCAATAATATTCGTAGAAAAGTTTCCTGGTGTCGATCTCTTTTCTGCGGAAATACCTTTCATGTTCGGGGAGAAACATATCTTCGAGCGCATCCCTTACAGCCTGGTCGTCGGAATCCCAGGGCACATCTTCCCTCCAGTTGACTACCGGCGGGTCGATGATCTCACCCCTCCTGGTTTCAGTGCGGATATAAGGAGGATCGGTGATGCCGTTATCGTAAAGCATCCAGCGCGCGATAGAGTCTCTCACCCAGTATACAAACTGCCTGTATTCATTGTTGGTTATCTCGGTCTCGTCCATGTAGTAGGCCGCGACCGAAACGGTTTTTGGCTGATGCAACTGACTGTAATTGAAATCTTCGTCGCCGGTACCCATGGTAAAACTCCCCTGTGGGATAAACACCATACCATAGGGATCAGGCTGGTAGAAATGTTTTGCGCCTCTCCTGACTCCAACGAGTTCACCATTGCCTGAGTTGCTGCAACTGTCAAGGATGATCAAAGCTGTGAGTAGTGCCAGGTAGAATGGAAACTTTTTCATACTGTTTTGGATATTGATTAAGTAGCTAACGGTCTAGTATTACAATTATTATTTAAGAACGCCCAAAAATAAATATAAAAACCACATAACGAAGTTTTTTTTCAAAAATTAGAGGAACCTCGTATTCCTGTAGCTTTTCCTGCCCTTTTCAGCCTCAATTTTGAAGCAATACTTCAACATCACCTCGTGGCTTCCTGCCGTTCTTCCCAACCCAAGCTTGGAAGTAGTGATATCATACGAATATCCTATCTTAAAGTTCTTGTACTGCAGCCCGACGATCACGGAAACGGCATCCTGTATACGGTAGTTCAATCCTCCCCAGAACATGTTCTTATATTCGAGCAAGGCTGCAACATCAAGCTGTACGGCCGCCTGGTCGAGTTTGACCATGGCATATGGCAGCAGGGCAAAGTCGGGGCTGTTCCTGAACACGTATTCATAGCCCCCCTGCAGGTAAAAGGTGCGATCGAGGGTCATCCTGTAAAGGAAGCTCCCGCTGGTGGTGCTGTCGACATTGGTCGTCCAGTTTGCGAGCTCCTGTCCTCTGGTTTGAAGCACCTGGTTGACTGAAAAGCCGATAAAATAAAGATCGGGCACTTCATATACCACCCCCAGTGAAGCATCGATAAGTATTTCGCTTTCTTCTCCGGTCAGCTGCTGGAGCAACTGGTCGTTGGGATCAACAGCGATGAATTTGCCAAAGTCGATCGAACGGTTGTTGAAACCGACATGGGCACCTACGCCAAGCTTGCCATATCCCATCTCCCTGATGTAGTTATACCCCAGCCGCAGGGTGATGGTCTTCGTAAATCCGATCTTGTCCTGCATCACCAGCGCTGAAAGCCCGCCCCTGAGCACCCTGACCGGCGCATCGATGCTGATGAGGAACGTTTCCGGGGCAACCCTGTTCCCTTCGCTGTCTTTGAAGCTGGCCCACTGCTGCCTGCCCAACCCCGTTACGCATATTCCTTCGCCGATGCCGGCAAAGCCAGGATTGGTGAAAACTTTATTAAACATATTCTGGGTGAACTGAGGCTCTTGCTGTGCTTGCAAACCGGTCCCAATAATTGTTGCGGCGAACAATAATATTGTGGTTGTTATCTGCCTCATCCTTTGGCTTTCGGTTTTTGTTTTAGGTGCAGCTAAAGTAAAAAAAAAGTAAACATTGCTGCCCTTAATTATGACCTTTTGGCGGTTATGCTCCCGGGCCATTGGTAAATTTCTTCAAATGTACAAAGATATGAATTAAGTTTTCTAAGTAATAATTCTCAATCTGACCCCTTATCTTTCAGTACATATACCTAATCCTGACGCTAATTCCGCATATGATAACGCATATTGCCACTGATTATTTTTATGAGGCATGATTTGTGGCTGATGATCAGAAGTGAGCCCGCAGCTGCACGCTGCCCACGTGCACTGCCGGCGTTTCCGGAGCCTTACGGCCATCATATATGAGGCTCAGCTGCAGATATTCGGAAATATTTTGCTGGTAGGTCAGGTTCCATGTACCCTTTTTTCCCGTTCGCCGACCTTCAAGCATCTCAAATCCCAGCGAACTGTTGTCATCACCGTTGAATCTGATGTCGATATAGTTGGCTTTAACCAGGAGGGTCCCCCGGTTGACCAGGCGGTAGTTGACTTCAGCCCCCAGGTCGGCCACCAGCGAGCGTTCACCCCCGATGGTGTTTTTGTTGTCGCGGTAACGGTAGTGGATACTGGCCCGAAGTGAAGGCCCCGGCTGGTATGAAAGCTCCGGCATCAACTCCGTGTAATCAATGTCGAAGTCGCGCGAAGAAAAATAATCGGATGCGCTCGCCTTGTTGCCCTGCTCAGCCTTAAACTGCAGGGTGAATGATGAAAAAAAGTTCCACCTTGTATTGAGGTCGGCCTGAACCAATGTCCTGCTCTCAAAACCATTTACCAGAAAGGATTTGTTGCGGTTACGGGTCATGCTCAGGTCGATCCCGAACTTTGCATTGGTCTTGTTGAAGAACAGCGTGTTCCTGAGCGATGAGTTCATTGAGATCAAAGAGGTGTCGAGTATCCTTGCTTCCCGTATGAACGGGTTATATGCAGTATTGAGATCGTCGGTGGAGGTTTTGTGATCGATGCGGAACATGGTCTGGTTCTGAAAGCGGGCAAGGAACTTCAGAAAACCCTGCTTGTCGTTCCATACCGCTGCCGGCATGAGGTTGAGGGCCTCCCTGAACTGGTTCGAATAGGTTTTGATGTATTCGTTGCTTGGCGTGAAGACCCTGATGTAGTTGGCCTGATCCTTGAAGGCGGCCACTTCGAATTCATCAAGTTGCTCAATGCCGTCGCCATTGTAATCGATCCAGGTGTAAATGCCTTCCCCCCCGGGAACCTTAAGGTATGAAAAGCTCTGTTTTTGTTCCAGCCCGGATCCAACCTCATAGAAGGTGTTGAAAGTGAGGGCGCCTTTAAACAGCCTGAGATAATATTCCACCCGGCCAACGATCACCTGCTCCGGCTCGGCATCAGAAAGGAGGCTGTCGAGGATTTCGAGGTTCCTGTATGTCAGGGTGACCCCCAGCCGGTTCGCCGGGTTTTTTTTCAGTGTTGTGCTGGCGCCGGCTTCCCTGGCAAAGGTAGCTGCCTCCAGCCCGTTGGCAAATGGCTTCTTGTCGAGCCGCTGCCGGTAAAAGATGGCATATTTGTTTACTGCCGAATCGTTATTGCTAACATAGGCTTCCCATTGATTGTAACTGAAGCTTGCCGCAGTGAGGGTGTCGGTGCCCGATTCCTTGAATGTATTGTATTCGGATTCCTGCCGCAGGCCCAGCGTAATCCACTTCATCCTTTTCGAAAGGTCGGCCTTGTTCCTGAGGAAATAGGTGTTATAGTTTTCCTGCATGGTGTTGAGCAGGCTGCCGTTATACTTCAGGAAAAAGCCCGAAGTGTTCATGTCGGCCATCACGCTGTTCATGATCCCCTGGTATACGCTGCCATTGTCGAGAATGCTGAAACTGTATGTAGCGATGCCGTGTTTCTGGTTTTCCACACCGATCAGCAGCTCTCCCTGATGCTGATCCTTATCTCCCTCGAGATGATCAATGTTCCAGTCGCGGTTGAACTCAACCTTTCGGTAAGGTTCGATGGGGGTGAAATCCGCTTTAACCCATTCGTAGCGGGCTCCTCCGGCCAGCTGCCAGGGGTTGGTCTCATCACGGCTGATACGGGCCTTCCCATCGTAGGCAAGTACACCCGCAAAGCTCGTATTGTCGGCCCGGTCGAGCTTGGAAAAGGTGTTGATATCGTAGTTGCTGACGCTAAATTCCGACCTTAGCGAAGAATTGGGATTGAAGCTGTAATCAAGCCCGATCGTCATCATTTGCGACTTCTTGGGCGTAACCAGCAATATAACGGGCTCATAACTCCCCTGTGGGATCCCGTTCACGGGTGCCACCCAGGCGAATACCCTGCCATTGGCATCGCTGCTCACGAGCCTGTAGTTGCCCCTGTTATCCCCCAGCAGGCTGAACCCCAGCTTATATACGGCGCTGTCGGGATTGACGGACCGCACAAACACCGAATCGTACAGGATATTGTTGACGAGCGTATCGACCATTTTATAGCGTACCTCTTCGCCCGAGAAACCCGCACTGTCGATATTTGGCCAGATGGCATTCTGGAGGCTGTCGCCCACATTGCTGAGGAATTCCTTTTGTTCACCCGTAAGGTCCTGCTGCAGGGGCTGGTTTTTCAGGTCTTGTTCCGAAAAGGCGTTGACCCTGACGCTGAGCTTGTTGTTGGTGATGCCCGTCGACACGAAGAACATCGACCTGGCATAGTCCCTCTCGGCATATTCGAATTCAACAACAATACGTTTTTCTTTCGTGATCAGCACGTTAGGCGTGAAACTGATCTCCCCGCTGTTGTAATTGATCACATAGTCGAAATCCTCACCCCTGGTAAGCAGGACACCGTCGATGAACACCTTTTCGGAAGCGGCAAGCACAACGATGAATGTTTCACCATCGTTACCCCTGAGCTTGTAGGGCCCCTGGTTGCCCTCCTCCCCGTTCAGGCGGTTACGGGCAAATTTCCCTTTGGCAACGGCTCCTGCCACCCTTACATCCATGTTCCAGGCTTGCTTTCCGCCCTTCTCCTTTCCTACGCCGAAGGTGGTGAAAAGATCGCCGCCCTGGGCTTTTTTATAGATATTCATAAAATAGCCTGCAGGCCGGGTAATCTCAAAGTCGCCGGCGATCAGCCTGGAATTTCTGTAGCCAAGCTGAATGAATACCTTGTCGAATTCCTGGATTTGCTGTGTGTTGCCTTCCGGCTGAATGGGAATGTTGTTGTCGGTGATGGCTGCCAGGATCTCGATCTCGCTGCTTAGTTTTCCCGAAAGCTGCAGGTTAAAGCTTGAGTTTACGACCACATCCTGGCTGTTGCCGAAGGAGACCCCCCTGGAGATGCTGCCGCTCTTGCTGAGCCCGTCGGTTTTAAAGATGTCGGTGCCCTGCCGCTGCTGGTCATAAACAAACGGGTTTACCAGGCCCTCCTCGCCAGGTTCAAGGAGGCTGAGTTTCTTGTGCTGGTATTGTTTCCCGAAGTTGAAGGGGAAGACCCGGTATGAGGCCTTGTAGTTCAAACTATCGTTGAGCAGGGAGGCTGACGGGAAAAGCAGGGAGCGCACGGGATCGATGTGGTAGAGACTGGTATCTGCAAAATGTCCGTCGGGGCCCTGCAGCAGAAAAGTGCCGGGCACGATGCTCAGGCTGTCCAGTGTGATCGTGTCGCTGGTGAGGGCCAGGGTCTTCATGCGCAGATTGCTCAGGTTTTGCGCCGTAGCTGTCATGCCCGGTAATAGCATTACCAGGGTGATATATACGATGGGTTTTTTCAAGTCGGCTTACATCTGTGCTTATGAATAAAGGAAAAAATCCCGGCCTATTGTGCCGTCATGCCGGCAACTATCCGCATGTAATGTATAAACAGCTAGTATCCAGCCTATTATTTAATGATGTAAAATTAATATATTTTAAATTTTACCTGACCTTTAAAGATATTACCTTTGCCGGCCGATTTTGGAATATCGCAATAAAAATATAATGACATGGCATTTGTTTCAAAGGAGAAGTTGTTTTCGGCCAGATGGTTCAGGGCATACAGCCTGATCCTCGTTGGTGCTTTCATCATGGCCAGCGGTTTTGTGCTTTTCATCACGCCGCACAATATTGTACCCGGGGGTGTTTATGGCATTTCCATCGTGATCCATCATTTTACCGGTTTCCCGATAGGTTTGATGGCGCTGGCCTTCGACATACCGCTCACCATCATCGGGATCAGGATCCTGGGCCCGCGTTTTGGCGTGAAGACCGTGGTGGGGTTTATCCTCACGGCCCTTTTCGTCGACTCACTCACCTACCTGTGGGGCGTCGAGGCGCTGGTGCCCGACGACGTGTTGCTGTCGTCGGTCTTCGGGGGGGTGTTCATCGGCCTCGGGCTGGGGCTCATCTTCAAGTCCAAAGCCACCTCCGGCGGTTCTGATATTGTGGCCATGATCATCTCAAAATATACGAAACTTCCGCTCGGCCAACTGATGATCTACGTCGACTCTGCCATCGTGGTCGTTGGCCTCGTGTCGTTCCAGGACTGGAAGATACCCCTTTATTCGCTGATCGTGATTTACATCACCGGAAGAGTGGTCGACCTGGTGCTGCAGGGGGTTTCGTATGAAAAGACCCTCTTCATCATTTCAGAGAAACATGCAGAAATCCGTAACAAGATCATCAACGACCTGAACCGTGGCGGAACATTCCTTAAAGGGGAGGGCATGTATAACGGAAAGGAGAAATCCATCATCTATACGGTCCTGACGCGCAGGGAGCTGGCCATATTGCAGGATTTCATTCACAAGACCGATCCCAATGCCTTCCTGACGGTGATCAATGCCAGCGAGATCCTCGGCGAAGGTTTCAAGTCGCTTCGCGACAAGGTGTCCGACTGATCACAGACAGAGCGGGCTAATTGAACAGTTTAATGATGTCGTTGCCGTTGGCATAGATCAGCAGGGCAAAGATCAGGATCATGCCAACGATCTGTGCATACTCCATGAACTTGTCGCTGGGTTTCCTGCGGGCGATGATCTCGTAGAGGAGGAACATCACATGTCCGCCGTCGAGGGCCGGTATGGGCAGCAGGTTCAGTATTGCCAGCATGATGGAAAGAAAGGCTGTGAGCCGCCAGAATCGTTCCCAGTCCCATTCGGCAGGGAAGATGCTTCCTATGGTGATGAACCCACCCACCGATTCATAGGCTTTCACCTCCGGTGAGAACAACAGCCGCAACTGCTTCAGGTAATCGCCAATGCCGTCGTATCCTTTTACGATACCAGCCGGGATGGCCTCAAAAAAAGAATATTGCCTCGTATTGAACTTAAAGAATTCTTCGGGTGAAACGCGGTATACTCCGATAACCCCTTCCTCCGGAACCCTGAAGGCAAAGGTCACGGTGTCGGTGCCTCGGAGAGCGGCAATGCTGATATCACTGCCTTTCAGCTTTGGGATCTCCCTTATATATTCATGAAAATAATGCATTGGCTGCCCGTTCAGGGCGATGAGCCTGTCGCCGGCGGCCATGCCTGCGGCTTCGGCAGGGGAGTTCTCCCCGAACTTATCCACGATGTATGGAAAACGGATGCTGATAAAATCGGGGCTTTTATGTTTTACCAGCTTTCCGATGGCCCCGTCGGGAATGGGCACGTTCATGATCATGCTGTCGCGCTCAACGAGGATATGGTCGGCCTCATCAAGGATGAGCGTGATAGGGATCTGGTAGAAGTCTTCCACCACCTTGCCGTCGATGGAAATGATCTTGTCGCCGTTCTTCAATCCCATCTCCATGCCCATACTGTCGACGGCGATGCCGTATTTGTTGGCCTCCGAGGTCGGAAGGTAGCTATCGCCCCATGTGTAAAGCATGAACACGTAAATCACCATGGCCAGGATCACGTTCACGATCACCCCGCCCAGCATGATGATCAACCGTTGCCATGCCGGCTTCGACCTGAACTCATAGGGCTGCGGTGGCTTCTTCATCGCCTCCTTATCCATCGATTCGTCGATCATCCCGCTGATCTTGACGTACCCGCCCAGCGGAAGCCATCCAAGGCCATACTCCGTTCCCTTGAAGTTGAACCTGAATACGGAGAACCAGGGATTGAAGAAAAGGTAAAACTTTTCAACCCTCGTTCGAAACATCTTGGCTGCCAGGAAGTGTCCCATCTCGTGAAAGATCACGAGGATCGACAGGCTGAGCAACAGTTGCAATATTTTGATGAATATTTCCATTATTGGCTGCTGATATATTTAGTGGCCATTTCTCTTGCCTCCCTGTCGGTTTCAACATAATCGTCGTAGCCGGGATGCCCGATCCATGTAATATTGTTCATGCATTTTTCAATGATGCCGGGCATTTTCATGAAAGGGATCTCTCCACTGAGAAAGGCCTTCACCGCTATTTCGTTGGCTGCATTCATGGCACAGGGGATGTTCCCGCCGGCCTTCATGGCCTCGAAAGCGAGTGCAAGATTACGAAATTTTTTTAAATCGGGGGCCTGGAAAGAGAGGCTTGGATAATCTGCGATGCTGAAACGCTTG
>CAZHYA010000077.1:0-5308 GCA_964536525.1 uncultured Bacteroidales bacterium
CAATATTGTAATGGTAATGAAATTCATCATCGCCCCTCATTTCCTGGTATTGTAGAACCTGCCCATGCACTGGTGCAACCAACAATAACAGCATCATGAAAGTGCAGGCGATTTTCGTGTTCAAGACATCATATTTCATAAGACCGGGATTGTTTCATTGGTCAAAGATAAAAAGATTCTATTCCCAGAAACTGTCCATGAAGTTGACAAGGTACAGCTTCCCGGTAGCCCTGGTCATTGAGGTGTAAAGCCAACGCATATATCCCTTGTCGATCATATCTTCCGTCAGGTATCCCTGGTCCACGAAAACATGTTTCCATTGTCCTCCCTGTGTCTTACGGCAGGTCATGGCATAGGCGAATTTCACCTGCAGTGCGTTGAAATACGGGTTCTGGCGGAGCTTGCCCATGCGCATGGCATGTGAAGGGATGTCCATATAATCGCGCATAACGTTTTCCATCAGCCTGTTCTGTGCTTCGGCGGGCAGGGCCGGGGAGTCGGCCATGAGGGTGTCGAGGATGATGAAGGCATCCACTTCCTTCTCGTCGGGGTAGTCGATAAGCCTGAAAGTGACATCGGCGAAACGGAAGCCGAAGAGCTGTTTGATATTTCTGATACGGAGCAGCTCTATCATGTCGCCATTGGCGATGAAACCCGTAGAAGAGCCCTGTGGGAGCCAAAAATAGTTGTTGCGTACCACCATGAGATGGTCTCCGGCCGTGATCTCATCTTCGTGGTAGATGATCCGGTTCCTGATCTCACGGTTAAAGATGTTGGCCCGCTTGTTCGAACGGCAAACCACCACCACATCTTCCAGCGCCGAGCCTGAATACACGTCCTGAAGGTATTCCTGCAAATCTGTTCCGTTGATCCGGAAAATATCATCAAAAGCATTCTGCCTGAAAAACGGCATGCCGGTGTCGTCCATCCTGATCTTCTCCCTCAGCGCAGTGGCGTTGGCCAGGATGCCCGATTCGCTTGCCTGCCTCACCACCTCACGCAGCTCATAGGTATCTATTTCGAGGTTAAAGTTGTTTTTCAGGTGTTCGGGATGCAGGGCCGGACTCAGGTCGATGCCCACAGGCGGCAGCTGTGCCGTGTCGCCAATGAGCAGCAGCTTGCAGTTTTCGCTGTGATAAACATATTCGAGCAGGTCGTGGAGCAGCCTTCTCGTCCCGAAGAGGCTGCCGTCAGGCGAAGCGTCGTCGGGGATCATGGAAGCCTCGTCGACGATGAAGAGCGTGTTCTTATGTTTGTTTTCACCGAGGGTGAATCGTATCCTGCCATCGGAAGTAAGCGTTTGCGTGTATAGCTTCCGGTGGATGGTGGAGGCCTTGTGTCCCGAATAATTTGATATCACCTTAGCGGCACGGCCGGTAGGGGCAAGCAATACGGACCTCATCCTTACCGTTTTCAAAACATTGACCAGTGAGCTGACCAGCGAGGTCTTGCCCGTGCCGGCATAACCTTTCAGCAGAAACACATGGTCCTGTCGCCTCTCCATGATAAAAGCAGAGATCATGCTGATCACCTCCCGTTGTCCGCCGGTGGGTGGATAGGGGAAAGCATCATGCCAGCGTTGTGCAAATGATCCTGTTTCTGTCATGTGCAGTATTTGTCAGAACGGGTAGCCGATGCCAAAATTCCAGAACCAGATTCCCTTGGCAGCAACCCAGCGGTCGCCCTGTGGCATTGAAGGATCGCGCAAGCGCATGGCAAAGTCAACCCTGAAAATGAAGAATTTGAAGTCGAACCTCAGCCCTATCCCTGCATCCATGGCGATCTGTTTGTAAAAAGTGTCGTGTTTGAACTCCGCCCCGGGGAAATTTTCGTTTTCGTTGATCAGCCATACGTTGCCGGCATCATAAAACAGTGCTCCCTTGAAGAAACTATAGATGGGAAAACGATATTCAATGTTGGTCTCGATCACGATGTCGCCCATCTTGTCGATATTGCTGCCCTGGTCGGTATAGCCCCCGGGCCCGAGCCCCCGGTAGATCCATGCCCTCATGCTGTTGGCACCGCCAAGATAAAAGCCTTTTTCGAACGGCAAGGCATCGGAGTTGCCATAGGGCAGGCCAATGCCCGTCAGGAGTCTGAAAACCAGCTGGTTGGTGCGCGTGGCCAGGAGATAGTACCTGAAATCAAGTTCCAGCCGGCCATACTGTGCATAGGGGATGCTTCCGATACGGTAGTAACCGGCCGAGTCCGTTTTGGAGTCGAGGGCATTGTTGAAGAGGTAGAATATATTGCCGGAAGTTTCTACATCGGCCCTGAAATAAACAAAGTTTTGGATCTTTTTAATATTCTGGTTGTTGAAAATGAAGCTGTATTGCAAGGCCGTGATCAGGTGGTCGGTGTACTGGTTCTTCACCCTGGGATCGTCGAGTTCTTCAAGTTCAAGTGTAAACTCAGGTGTGGGAAATACTTTGATCGAGCTGATATTGAAAGGCATGAGGATGTGCTTTTTCGTTGCCGATTCCTGCCACTCATAGCCGAAGCTGAAATTGAGGACATACCTGTCGTAGGTCGGGCGTTTCCTGAAGTTGATCCCGGTTGAAATGGTTGTATTCGGCCTGAAGTATTTCGGGAAGCGTTCCATCTTGACCGGTATCAGAAACCGGGGGAAGTTGATCTGTGCTTCAGCGCCCCATTCAAAAGTGTTGAAGAAAAGGAATTCCTGCTGGTCTCCGGCTTCCTCCTGCACTGAGCGTTGCGCTTCCATGGCCCCCCTCAGTTTGACCTGGAACGTTTCGCCATTTCGGAAAATATTGCGGTTGCGATAGGTGAGGTTGCCGCCAATACCAAGGTCGCCACCCGAGTTGGTGCCCTCTGCTTCAATGCTATACTGGTTGACAGGCGACCGCTGCAGCCTGAGCTGGCTTGTCAGGGTCCTGAACCCTCCACTGTCGGGCATGTTCGCGGAGCCGGTCTCCACGAAGCTGATGTCGGTAAATTTGAAGATGCTGAGGTTGCCGAACCGCTTGTAGGTTTCCTGAACATCTTTCTGCGAATACGGTTCGCCATCCTCGATAAGGGTGCTTTGCGCCAGTATGCCGGGATTGATCCTGAGTTTACCCCTGTAAAGGATGTGGAAGTAATTGGCAGGCTTATTGCTTCGGGCCTGGTGCACCTCATCTACCAGGGTATCGAAAGGCAACCGGCTGAAGTCCTGCCGGGCCGGGTCGTAGTCGGGAAATATCTCCACCTTGCCAATCCTGTACCTGAAGTGCCTTTCTTCCATGAAATTCCCGGCACTGTCGAGTGCAGACAGGGTGCGGTTCTTCACCTTCACAAAGATGTCCATCTCCTTTGTGCCCGAACTACTGTCGACCTCAAAGAAGATGTAATCCTTTACGAAGCCGTAATAGCCGTTATTGCTTAAAAATATACTTATTCGCTCACGCTCCTTGTCGAGGGTATATACATTGTAAATATCACCGGTCCTGATCAGCGAAGACGCAGCGGTCTTTGCAACCCATGCGGCGAGCTCAGGGTCTTCGATCTCATAATTGATGCTGTCAATACGATAGGGTTTCGAAAGCGCCACGTTATAGGTTACACGGGCCTTGTTTGACCTTTCATTGAGCTTTAAGGAATAACCTACATCGGAATAGAAAAACCCGATATTGCCCAAATATTTTTCCATCTCTTTGCAGCTGCTCGCTGTGATGGAGGTATCAAGGATGACAGGCCGCTCACCTACGGTATTCTCCAGCCAGTTTCTGAACTTGTTATCCTTGCCCCTGTGCGATCTGTTGTACGCCCAGAGTTTGAACCGCATCACCCCGAGGAAGCGCTTGTTGGGTTTCTGCTGTATCAGCCCCTGCAAACCTGAAGTCTCCGTGCCGGGCTTATCCTCTGTGAAATGTATCTTGTTGCGGGTCACCAGGTACTGATTATCAGTGAAATGCCTGGTGTTGCTGCATGATGAAATCAGCAGCGCCAGCAGGGGGATCAGGATGAGGATTAATGTTAACCGGGTCTTCAAGCTAAGTCAGGATTGCTGAACACAAAATTAGCATAATTCTGCAAAGGCAACGGCCAGTCTATTTTGCCCTGACGATCATCACCGTGCTGTCGGCATCAGGCAGTGGCAGTGCAATCACCCCGTGCTTTTTACAGAAATTGTCGACGGCCTTCATCAGCCCCGGCCAGTCGGGGTTGTAGTCGTGAACGAGGATCACCCCTCCGGGGGAAAGGCGTTCGTAAAAGAATTCAAGCCCGGCAGCGGTGGGTGCCTGGAGGTCGGCATCGAGGCTCACGAAGGCGAAGGTGTTGCCGGACAGGCCCGCAGCACTTTCAGGAAAGTAACCTTCATGAAAAATGACCTTGGTGGTGTCGCCAAGGAGTTTTTTTACTTTATCAATACTGGTGTCGGCGAAGTGATGGGGCGTATAGGTGCCCGCCCTGCCTGTTTCTCCAGCCAGGTCATCGGAAGGAAAACCTTCCCAGGTGTCGAAGAGGTGCAGCCTTCTTTCCCCGGCGCATTGGAGGATCACCCGGGCCGTCTCTCCCTTGTAAACCCCAAGTTCGGCAAAGTCGCCCGGGATGTTTTCACTGTGGATCCGCCTGCTCTGCAACCATATGTTGTAAAACCTGATCTTATCGGGATATTTCCGCTCCAGCAACCGGAGTTCCGGGCCCACCTCGCCGTTCTTAACCGCCCTGACCCAGGCCGCCGGCTTCCTCACCTTCGCAGTATAGTTCATGAAGATAAACCGCAGGATGAAGACGAAAATCCCCGCCAGGAGGAGCAACTCAAGGATGTCGATGATGCTGGTGTAAGTCATGGGTTCAGGGTTCAGGGTTCAGGGTTCAGGGTACAGGGTACAGGGTTCAAGGGAATAAGCAGTAGATGATTAAACCTTAGTTCACTTTAGGTCACTCTAGCTCACTTTAGTCACTGTTTAAACCCTATATTATCCTTCTCTTATCATTATTCCTTATTCCCTATTCCTTTTCCCTTCTTCCTTCTCAATATAGTATCCTTCGCGCGACAGCAGGTGATCGAGGTTGGCCACGCCGTATACCACGATGGCCGTCACGATGGAAGTATGGTTTTGGTATTCGGGGATGCTCTTGTTGTAGAGGTCCCTCTCGGTATGCCAGATCTCGTAGTAGTTGAAGTTATACCCTTTGGGGTCGCCGGTGCTGAAGGTGAGGGTGGGCACGCCCTCCACGGCAAAGGGGCCGCTGTCGGTACCCCATGGCCTTGTGGGCCTTTCGCTTGGCTCACGCACGCTGACGGTAAAGGGGAAATCGGGGTTGATGTCGTTGACGGGTTCGCAGATCTTCTCGAAATCCT
>CAZHYA010000077.1:5359-9265 GCA_964536525.1 uncultured Bacteroidales bacterium
GCGGTTGAACATGTTGGAGATATTGTCCAGCTTGTCCCGGTGTCTTTCCACCCAGCTTTTCGATCCCAGCAGGCCGAATTCCTCGCCGGCCCAGAGGATCACGAGGATGGTGCGTTTGGGTTTCCCTCCGGCTTCCATGATGAGCCTGGCAGCCTCCATGGCCGGTGTGGCCCCCGAGCCGTCGTCGACACCGCCCGTGGCCACATCGTAGGCGTCGAGGTGCCCGCCCATGATCACGTACTCATCGGGGTATTCCGTGCCCCGGATCACGCCGATCACGTTATGGTACCTTATGGGGCCCGGCTTCCAGTGGTTGCGGATGTCGAACTCCAGGAGGAAATACCTCCTTTCTTCCGCCATCCTCTTGATTACAGCATACTGGTGTTCATCGAGCTTGATGTCGGGTACCGAAGGCAGGTTGTCAAAGGTCATGTCCATGACGTTCTTGCGGTCGTACATGGCCTGTATGGGGACTTTACTCGACTGGATGATGCCAAGGATGCCCGCTTCGACCATCTCCTTATAGAACAGTGCGGGTTCTTCGATATAGGGGGTCGTCTCTTTTTCGGGTTTCCCTTTCTGCCTGTTCTCCCGGTTTTCGCGTCGGATCTCCCTGTTCTGCTCCGCTATCTTTTCATTTTCCTTACGGATGCTGTCGCGCCTGGCATCGGCCTTTTCGGAGATGTCGACGGGCCAGCCGTTGTTCTCACCGCCGATCAGCACCCAGGCACCCTCCAGGGCCCCTTTCATGCGGTCGAACTCTGCCTGCGTGGTGGGCTCGATGAGCACATGCCCGCGCTGTACCCCTTTGGTGCCGGAAGTATAGGAAGGGGTGGCGAAGTGCAGGGTCATGCCCTCGTCCGAAAGCATCCTTCCGAACCAGGGCCCGCGGTTGAAACCGACAGGCATCTCACCCACCTCGTCCATGATCACCTCCATGCCCCACTCCCTGAACTTATCAGCGGCCCAGTTGGAGGCGTTCTCATAAGCATCCGACCCGATGAGCCTGCCCCCGAAACGGTTGCAGAGGATGTCGAGATGCTCCATGGTACGGTTGTCGGTGGTGCCGATCCCGATGATCTTTTCAACCACGGGGTCGGGCTGGCCCTGCAGGCTGATAGAAATGAAAAAACTGAAGACCAGGGAGATAAAAATATAATGCTTCATTTTGGGGGAGGATTTAGTATTGTTGCATGTGATTGGCCTGTAAATATCCGGAAAAATCGGATATAAGGGATATTTGATCATGATTTTATTTATCGGGGGAAGGGATGCATGAAAGGTGATCGCTACTATCTGGAAACAAATTGTATTGATCTGATAACGTTTAACAGGGAATTGCGGGGCTGCTTGATGCAGTAATTATTAGTTGATATAAGTGACTGAATTACAATCGATTTATGCACCTCACCCCCTAGCCCCCTTCCTTAAGAAGCGGGGGGAAAGGTGGAGGGGGGTTATGGGGGTGAGGTGTTGTGAGGCCTACCGGCTTTTCTGGTCGGGTTATCCCTGGTAAATAAATCCACGGTAAGCCCTTTTCAGCCCTTTCGCAACACACCCAAGCTGATAAAGAACTTTTTTGCTTCAATCCAGAATATTGGACATCAATGAAAGATGATCCGGCTCAGTACCGTAAAATATCCTGCAGCCCTTCCAGGATATCTGATAATTGCCCTGATGTGATATGCCCGATTTTTTTCACCAGGCGGGTCTTTGATATTGACCTGATATGAAAAACCATCACTTCAGAGGTTTCGTTGAGGCCATTATCCTTACCTGGCGACAAAACGATATTTCCTTTATAGTTTTTGATCTTCGAAGTTAACGGACAGGCGATCACGATTTGCAGGTAAGTGTTCAGCACGTTTCCGCTGATGATCACTACCGGCCTGTAACCATGCTGCTCGCTCCCTTTCACCGGGTTGAGGTCGGCGTACCATATCTCTCCCTGTTTCATTGGTTCAGCTGGTTAAGATAATCTTCCATTCCTTCTTCTGCCATATCGAGAAGGTCTTCATCGTCGGAAGCCTGCCTGAACGATTTGATATATTCCGCCTTTGTAAGCTGGTCGAGGTAAATGCGGAGGGCCTTTTCTATCAGCTTGTTTTTGGGTACCGACATTCGCCTGGCAGATTCATTGAGTTTTTTGAGCAGGTCTTCCGGTAAGGTGCTGGTGAAAGTGATCATATTTTTAAATATTATTTACAAAATACAAATATAATATAAAAATAAATTAAAATCAACTTCAGGGCTAAAATATGGATTCGGCACCGTGTGTGGTGTTATGTCCGGTTGATGGGCGGTGAGGACCGCTCCTGCCGGATCAAAGGATCAACGGGACTGCCTTCGCCGGTGCGGTTTCGGTATCCGCACCGGCAGGCATGGTTTACCGGTATTTTTACATCAACGTCATCTTCAAAGTCACGGACTGGCTTCCGGCGCTTATCCTGCAGAAATACAGTCCAGGTGCAAGGCGGAGTCCTGCCCCGTCCCATGAGGCAGTGTACATCCCTTGCTGCCGGTACCCGCTTTCGGGGCAGGCGATAAGCCTTCCCTGCATGTCGTAGATGTGGATCCCGACATACGCGGCCTCATCTATGGCATAGCTGATGGTGGTGCCGTTCCCGCTGCCCGCGATGAAGGGGTTCGGGAAGATGTGCGCCATGATGCCGTTTGCGCTTCCCGGCGTTTCAGGCACGGCGGTGGCGGTGTTGATCCCGCCCGAATAGCAGGTCAGCATCCCGTTCCGCCCGCCGGCCACCATCTCCATGGAGTGGTCGCCCACGATGTCGGGGATGGCGCGGATGGCGTCGAGGGGACTGCCATAGGGTATCGGGGAGAGTTCCTCCCCGGTGGTCCCGTCGAGGAAGTAGCAGTAGTTGTTGGAGAACAGCGTGCCGATGATGGCATCATTGATCATGTCGCCGCTCACATCGTTGATGCGGTCGGCCACCCAGGCCTTGTCGGCCAGCGGCTGGAACCAGAGCGTAGAAAGGTCGTAACCGCTCAGCACCACGCCGTTGCTGCCGCTGTATGCCAGAAGGATGTCGGTGAAGCCGTCGCCGTTCACGTCGTCGAGCTTCACGAAGCGGATCAGGAGGTTGCCGCCAGCGGAGGTTGAATACAGCTGTCCGCCCGTTTCGGGGTCGAGGGTGTAGATGTACCCGCCGAAGTCGCCTGCGATGATCTCCTGTGCGCCTTTGCCGTTCACGTCGTCGAGCTGTTCGAGGGCCCATACCGAGGTCCCCGGGGTGACGAAGGTCCACTCGATGCTGCCGTCGGCACCGTCGATGCCGTACACCCTGCCTTCCGTCTCACCATTGTCGGAACCCCCGCCGATGGCGTCGGCCTGCCCGTCGCCGGTGAAATCCTTCACGCCGAGACAGCTGAAGTTGGGCCCGCCGGTGAAGCATTCCCATATCGACTCGCCATCGAGCCCGTTGAGGCAGTAAACCCTCCTGGGGCCGGTATCGCCGGAGTCGTCGCTCGTGGAGGCCAGCACATCGGTGATGCCGTCGTCGTTATAGTCGTAGGAGCAGTCGACCTGGTACACCCATCCGCCGTCGCCGTATTCGTCGGTCTGGTGTTTCCAGAGCAGGGCGCCCGTGTTGCCGTCGAGGGCCACGATGGAGCGGTCGCCGCCGGTGGTGCCGATCACCACCTCATCGAGGCCATCGCCGTTGATGTCGGCAATGTCGAGGCCGTTCTGCCCCTGCACTGAGCCGCTGTAGATAAAGTATTCCCACATGATGTCGCCGTTGCCGTGGGCATTGCCGTTGAAACAGCGCACATAGTTATCCTCGCTGCACACGATCACATCCGGCACCCCGTCGTAGGTGATGTCGTTGATATAGCCTATGGCCTTGGGGCTGTTGTCGAAGGCGCCCGCAATCAGGTAATCCCAGA
>CAZHYA010000078.1:0-9263 GCA_964536525.1 uncultured Bacteroidales bacterium
TTCCAACGTTCACAGACGACCCCGGAGGGGTCGAATATTGATTCATCCGGCATCCTAAAGAACAATTCATCAAAAACCCCGCGGGCAGGGATCCTGCTCTATCAGACATGCGACCCCGCAGGGGTCGTAAGCCGATGTTTCAGTCTCTGCTGCCAATAAGCTGTGATCCCTGCGGGATCAGGTCCGAAAGCCGGCTTTCTTCAAACAGGCCACGATGCCGGAGGCATCGCATATCATCAGCTCCTGCGTTCCAACGTTCACAGACGACCCCGGAGGGGTCGAATATTGATTCATCCGGCATCCGCAATCCGGCATCCTGAAAAACAATTCATCAAAACTTCCCTCCTGCCTGGAAAAAATCATGGCCAGGCGTCAAAAACATCTATACAAAGTATATCTTTGATAAAAAAACTCCATGTCGCTGAAAATCGCACTCATCCTCTCGGTGGTCCTGCAGTTTGCGGCAGCAGCCATCGCCCTTTCGCTGCTCAAGCGCACAAGGACCAATATCGCCTGGTGGCTGATCTCGCTCGGGTTCCTCCTCATGGCCATCAGGAGGGTATTCGAGGTGATGGAAGTATACAACCCCGAAAACGACATCAGCAGCGGGCTGCTCAACAGCTGGACCGCCGTGCTGATCTCGGTATTCATGCTGCTCAGCCTGATCTTCATCAAGAGGATCTTCAACATACAAAAGCAGATCGACGACCTTCGCAGGCAAAACGAGTCGAGGGTGCTCTCCGCCATCCTCAAGACCGAGGAAAAAGAGCGGCAGCACTTTGCCAAGGAACTGCACGACGGCCTGGGGCCACTGCTCTCATCAGTCAAGATGACCATCTCGGCCAGCAGCTACATGAAAGGCGACAACAAGCAGGCGCTGGCCAACGCGGAAAAGCTCATCGACGAATCGATCGCCACCCTCAAGGACATCTCCAACAAGCTGAGCCCGCACATCCTGATCAACTTCGGCCTGCAGAAGGCCGTGAAATCTTTCATCAACCGCCTGCAGATCATCGGCGACCCCATCATCAGGCTGAACAGCAACCTGGGCGAACAACGCTTCGCATACAACCTTGAAGTGGTACTTTACAGGGTGATCTGCGAACTGCTCTCCAACACCCTCAGGCATGCCGGTGCACATAACGTTTACATCGACCTGATCGCCGATGAAGAAAGCATTACACTGAAATATATCGACGACGGCATCGGCTTCGACGTGGCCAAAGAGGAAAAGAAACTTTCCGGGCTGGGGTATTCCAACATGAAATCAAGGATCAAATCGCTCAACGGCACCTTCCAGGTCTTTTCCGCACCCGGCGAAGGGATCAGGGTCGACATACAAATAAGCTTATAGGCATGGATAAATATACGGTAATACTGGTCGACGACCATAAGCTTTTCAGGGAAGGCCTGCGCATGCTGCTCGGCAATTTCGCTTTCATCGGCGATATCCATGAAGCCGCCGACGGGGCTGAATTCCTTGACCTGATCGAAAAGGTCAGGTCCGACATCGTGTTCATGGATGTCGACATGCCGGTGATGAACGGCATCGAAGCCACCGCCAGGGCAGTGGCCGCCCACCCCGAACTGAACATCATCGGCCTTTCGATGTTTGGCGAAGAGGACTATTACACCAGGATGATCGAGTCGGGCGTGAAGGGCTTCATCCTGAAAAACTCGGGCATACAGGAGGTGGAAGCCGCCATCACCCATGTGATGGACGGAAAGAACTATTTCTCGCAGGAGATCATGGATGGCATCCTGAAGAACATGAACAAGAAGAGCAGGCAAAGCACTGCCGGCCTGCTCACCGAGCGCGAAGAAGAGATCCTTTACCATATCTGCCGCGGCCTCTCCAACAACGAGATCGCCGAACACCTGCATATCAGCAAACGGACGGTCGACAAGCACAGGGAAAACCTGCTGCTGAAAACCAATTCAAAGAATACCGCGGGACTCGTGATGTTCGCCATCCGGCATGGCATCGTCGAGGTTTAGGGATGATTACGCATAAAGACGTATATACCCGCCTTTACACCTATTTTTCAATTTACGTTTTTAAACTGTTTTCAGGGAGTACCCGGGTGGGTACTTTTGTCTCTGCAATCAATAACGATAATCATGAGGCAGACCCTGATAAGACTATTATGTATCATCCTCTTCTGGTGTGCATGCATCGATGCCGCAAATGCACAGTTCATCATCGACGGGCAGTACCGGAACCGTTTCGAGGTCCGCGACGGTTACAAGGGGATGATCGGGGAGAACAGCGGCCCCGCGGTATTCATGTCGCAACGCACGCGGCTCTCCTTCCGCTATGAGAATGAATTCCTGAAGCTTAACTTCACCCCTCAGGATGTCCGGCTCTGGGGTGATGAAAATTTAAGCAGTTCCACCGGGGTGTTCGGGAATGATGCCTCGCTGGACCTTTTCGAGGGATATGCCGAGGTCCGCATCGCCGAGCCGCTGTGGATATCCATCGGGAGGCAGCAGCTGGTCTACGACGGACAGCGGCTGCTGTCGAACAGGAACTGGAACCAGGCAGGCATCGCCTACGATGCCGTGGTATTGAAACTGGGGATCAAGGGATGGAAGTTCCACCTGGGGGGATCATGGAACACCATGCTCGAAACGGCAGCAAGCAATGATTACCCTTCAGGCCGGATCAAAACCATCGATTACCTCTGGCTGGGCCGTGATATCGGGGAGAATGCACAGATCTCACTGATGCACCTTGCCGCCGGAAGAACCGGAAGCGATACGACCAGCAGGCTGTATTTCAAACAGACCAGCGGGTTGTACTTCAGGTATGAGAACAAAAGATTCTCGGCCTGGGGTGATGCCTATTACCAGTATGGCCTGAATAACGGCGGGACAAAGGTCAGCGCCTGGCTGTTCGATGCCGAAGCCGGCCTGAAGCTCGGATTTTTCCGCCCAAAGCTTGGCATCGGCTACCTCTCGGGGAACAACAGGACCGGCGAAGCGCAGACTACCGACCATCTTTTCGATGTGTTCTACGGTGCACGGCACAGGTATTTCGGCATGATGGACTATTTTACGAACTTCCCGAAGCAGACGGCCGGTGCAGGGCTCGCCGACCTCTATCTTTCGCTCGACTTCAAGGTGGGCAAAAAGCTGCAGATATCCAACACCGGCCATTATTTCCGGCTCGCCAGGACCAACCCGCAGACGCCCGGCGACAAGGACCTCGGTTACGAGAACGACCTGTTGCTGAAATACAGCTTTCGGACGTGGGGCACGCTGGAGACAGGATATGCCTTCATATTACCCACAGGTACACTGAAAACCCTGCAGGGCATAGAAAACGAGAAATTCCCGCAATTCATCTATATCCAGCTCACCCTGGTCCCGACGCTTTTCACCTACGATCCGGCACAAAAACAACAACCCAAATAACTACAGCCATGAAAAAAACAGCATTTCTCAGTTCCGTTGCCCTGCTGGTCTTCCTGACCGCCTGCACGCCTGCGGCAAAGAAGGAGCGTACCATCAGCATCTCGGGTGCCTTCGCCCTTTACCCCCTGGTGGTACAGTGGGCTGAACAGTACAAGAAGGAAAACCCGGAAGTCAGGTTCAACATCTCCGCCGGCGGGGCCGGCAAGGGGATGGCCGACGCCCTGTCGGGAACCGTCGACCTGGGGATGTTCTCCCGGGCCATTGCACAGGAGGAGATCGACAAGGGCGTGTGGTGGGTCGGCCTCACCATCGATGCCGTGCTGCCTACCATCAGCAGCAATAACCCCCTGATCGGGAAGATCCGGTCGAGAGGCCTCAGCAGGGAAGAGCTGGTAGCCATCTTCATCGATGGAACGGTAACCAACTGGAACCAGCTGCCAGGCATCGAAGATGATGTCCCCATGGAGGTCTATACCCGGTCGGATGCCTGCGGTGCCGCCGGCACCTGGGCCCTGTACCTCGGCGGGAAGCAGGAAAACCTGAAAGGCATCGGCATTTACGGTGATCCCGGTCTCGCCGATGCGGTGATCAACGACGCGGCAGGGATAGGGTTCAACAACACCATTTTCGTTTACGACATCAACACGGGGCTCAAGCGCCCGGGCATCGAGGTGGCCCCCATCGACCTCGACGGCAGCGGCATGATCGAGCCGGGAGAAGACTTCTATGGCACCTTCGATGGGATCCTTGACGCTATCGCTGCCGGCGATTATCCATCGCCCCCGGCGCGAGAACTGTATTTCGTGGCCAACGGGAAACCCGCTAAAAAGGCTACCCTCGAATTCATCGAATGGGCCCTCACCAAAGGACAGGACTATGTGAAGTCGGCCGGCTATGTTCCCATTGCGCAGGAGAAGATCGACGCTTACCTGGAAAAGCTGAAATAGGCGATGATGCTGAAGAGGTATATCTACGACAGGGCCAGCTCGGCATGGATGCTCACCTCGCTGGGGCTCATCCTGCTCCTGCCCGTGCTCATCGGCATCGCCCTGTATATCAAATCCGTACCTCTTTTCGATTTCCAGGGGTTCTTCAGCCTGGTCACCTCGTCCGAATGGTCGCCTGCCGAGGGACAGTTCGGCTTCTGGCCCTTCATTGCCAGTTCCATCTATGTCACGCTGCTGTCGTTCATCTTCGCAGCGCCGGTATGCCTGCTTTCGGCCATCTACCTCACCCAGTTCGCCTCGCGGCGGCTGATCAGGGTGATGCATCCCGTCATCGACATCCTGGCAGGGCTGCCTTCGGTGATCTACGGCGTCTGGGGCATCCTGGTGATCGTGCCGCTGGTGGGCAATGTCCTGGCACCATTGGTGAACGTGAACTCATCAGGATACTCCATACTCTCGGGTGGCATCGTGCTGGCCGTCATGTGCATCCCCTACATGCTCAACATGCTGGTTGAAGTGTTCAACACCGTCCCCACCGGCATGAAGGAGGCCTCCCTCTCGCTGGGAGCCACCTACTGGGAATCGATCAAACATGTGGTGATCAGGAAGAGTTACCCGGGCATCATCTCTGCCTACGGCCTGGGCCTGGCCAAGGCTTTCGGCGAAACCCTGGCAGTGATGATGGTGGTGGGCAACATGGTGAAGCTCTCGCTTAACCCTTTCGATGCGGGATATCCCCTTCCCGCCCTGATCGCGAACAACTACGGGGAGATGCTGTCGATACCGATGTACGACTCGGCACTGATGTTCGCCGCCTTCCTGCTGCTCATCATCATCCTGATCATCAACCTCTTCTTCAGGTACCTCATCCATAAAACCAAGAAGCGATGAACAAAAGAAAGACTTCGGAGGAGAAAGCGTTCAGGTTCCTGACGGCTTTCGCCACCTATTCGCTCATGGCACTGCTGGCCCTGATCATCGTGATCATCTTCATAAAGGGTTTTGGCGCCCTCTCGCTCGACATGCTGACCAGGATCCCCAGCGGGGGATATTATTACGGGGGCGAGGGCGGCGTGCTGAATGCCATCGTGGGATCATTGTATATTGCTGTCGGGGCTACCGTCATCTCCATCCTTCTCGGCGTTCCGGCAGCGCTGTATATCAACGTGCACCTGATCCGTTTCCGGCGCACGCAGAATACCATCCGCTACCTGCTCGACGCCCTCTGGGGCATCCCGTCGATCGTTTACGGGGCATTCGGCTTCTCGCTCATGCTGTTCATGGGGATGAACGCCTCCCTGCTGGCCGGGACCATCACCGTAGCGCTGCTCATCACCCCCATTATGATCAGGACCTTCGACGAGGTGCTCAGCACGGTGCCCATAGGCCTTCAGGAGGCCACCCTGGCCCTGGGGTCGACCAAGACCGAGCTGGCTTTCAGGATCCTCATGAAGCAGGGCTTATCGGGCTTCATCACGGCCACACTGCTGTCGTTCGGCCGTGGCATCGGCGACGCCGCCTCCGTGCTGTTCACGGCCGGGTATACCGACCTCATCCCGCAAAACCTCGACGAGCCGGCAGCCACCCTGCCGCTGGCGATCTTTTTCCAGCTGGGGTCGCCCATACCAGAGGTGAGGGAACGGGCCTTTGCCGCTTCGGTGATCCTCACCTGCATCATCCTGGTCATCAGCCTTTCGGCCAGGTACCTGACCATCCGTTATTCACGTACAAACATCAAATGATCAGCCATGTACCTCACGAAGACAAAACCGGTGAACGGCAGGGACACGCCCCTGAGCCCTGTCATCAGGAATAAAGAAACCCTTGTCAGGATCAGCGGCCTGAACGTCCATGCGCATGGCCAGCATATCCTGAAGGATATCGAGATCGAGATCCCCCGGAACAAGATCACCGTGCTGCTGGGGCCTTCAGGATGCGGCAAGACGACCCTGCTGAAATGCATGAACAAGCTCACCGACCTGCATAAGGAACTAAAAGTAAGCGGAAGCATCTTTATCGAAAACGACGACATCCTGCACACCGGCAAGAACATCCCTGCCATCCGGCAGAAGATGGGCCTGCTCTCGCAGCACCCCTATCCCCTGCCCCTTTCGATATACAAGAATGTGGCTTACGGCATCAGGCTGAAGGGGATCAGGGACAAGAAGACCGTTGCCCATATCGTGGAGAAGCACCTCCGTGAGGTAGGCCTGTGGGAAGAGGTCAAGGACAGGCTGCACAGCCCTGCCACCAGCCTTTCGATAGGGCAGCAGCAACGCCTGTGCCTTGCCCGCGGGCTGGCGGTGAAGCCGCTGATCATCCTGGCCGACGAGCCCACCTCTGCACTCGACCCCATCTCCAGCAAGATCATCGAAAACCTGTTCCGCGACCTCAAACAGCATTACACCATCATCCTGGTGACGCATATCCTGAGGCAGGCGGTAAGGCTGGCCGACAACGTGGTATTCATGTATTACGGGGAGATCATCGAGCAGGGATCGCCAAACGAACTGTTCAAGAACCCAAAGACCGAGAAGCTGAGGAAGTACCTGCTCGAAGGGAATTGATGGTTCTCAGAACCTCAGGATAAAAGTGCTTCCTTTCCCCTCTTCCGACCTGACGGAGATGCTCCCCTTGTGCAGCCGCATGATCTGCCGCGATAAGCTGAGCCCGATGCCCGATCCATCCTCACTGGTGGTGAAGAAGGGGATGAAGACCTTGTCGAGTTCATCTTCGGGGATCCCGCAGCCGTTATCGGTCACGCTGATATGGGGCGTAAGGGAACTGTCGGTATAGGCACGGAGTTCGATCTTTGCGGCCCTGATCCCCTTCACCGCCCTGGCGGCATTCCGCAGCAGGTTGATCAGCACCTGCTCGATCAGCTTGGCATCGACCTGGAAGATGAGGCCTTCCGACTCATCCACGATATCGAAGCCAACGCCCTTTTGCCCCAGTTCAGCCTGCATGATGACCGATACGTTGCCGAGCACTTCGCTGACCCGGACCTCTGCGAAAACGGGCTTCGGTATACGGGTGAGATTACGGTAGGCATTGATAAAGGCAATGAGGCCTGTATTCCTCCTTTCAACAGCCCTGAGCCCCTCGAGCGATTGCAGGAGGGTTTCCGAGGGTTCGGGATCCGAGGCGGCTTCCTTTTCGAGCATACGGATGATGGATGAGGTGATGCTGTTGACCGGCGTCACGGAGTTCACGATCTCGTGCGTGAGCACCTTGATCAGCTTTTGCCAGGATTCGATCTCCTCCCCCTCCATCTCGTGCACGATGTTCTGAAAAGAGATAAGTTTGATATCATGGTCCCTGATGCTGAATACCGAACAGCGCATCGTCATCACGGCCATCTCGCCATATACAAGGGCCTTGAAAAGCCTCTGCTGCCCGCTATGCATCCGTTCCATGATGAGCGGAAGGTCGGGGTGCACCCGCGAAAGCTCGCTGATGTTGCGCAGGTGATCGATGAGGAAAATACGCCTTGCGGCTTCGTTGTAAAGTTCCACCTCCCCGTCGGCCCGGAAGGAAATAAGCCCGATGCCCACATGGTCGACGATATTGCGCAGGTAATGGTGTTCATTTTCCTTCTCGATCCTCGACCTTTCGAAGGCAGAATAGATGTCGCCATATGGAGGCCGTTCAGATCCCATACTTTTCGATCTTGTTGTAAAGGGTTTTTCGCGTCACCCCGAGCACGCGTGCCGCCTGCGACAGGTTGCCGCCACATTTTTTGATGGCTTTGCGGATGATATAGGATTCGTTGGTCTCGAGGTTGAGGTTCTCGTCGATCTCCGGTCCGGCTATCCCGGAATGTGCAAAAGCAAAATCTTCAGGCCTTATCCTGCCATCCTCGCTCATGATCACGGCCTTTTCGACTGCATGCTCAAGCTCACGGACATTCCCCGGCCAGTGGTACGATTGCAGTGCGGCAAGGATCTCATTGCCTGCCTCCAGCTTTCCCTTGTTGTACCTTCGTGAATAATGATCAAGGAAATAACGGAACAGCCCGGCAATGTCGCCTCCCCGTTCCCGGAGCGGAGGGATATTGATGACAATGGTGTTCAGCCTGTACAGCAGGTCTTCCCTGAAGTTTCCTTCCCTCACCATCTTTTCCAGCGGCATGTTGGTGGCGGTGATCAGCCTGATGTCGACATTCACCGCCTTGTTGCTTCCTACCCTGGTGACCTGCCGGTTCTGCAGTACCGACAAGAGCTTGGGCTGCAGGGGAAGCGGCAGGTTGCCGATCTCATCAAGAAAGATCGTTCCCCGGTCGGCCATTTCAAACCGCCCGGGACGGTCCTCGGCGGCATCGGTGAAAGATCCCTTCTTATGGCCAAACAGTTCGCTCTCGAAGAGTGATCCGCTGAGGGAGCCCATGTCGACGGAAACAAAAACCTCAGCAGCACGGGCCGAGCAGCGGTGGATCTCCCGGGCAAATAGTTCCTTTCCCGTACCGTTCTCCCCGGTAAGCAGCACGCTGGCATCCGTGGCAGCCACCTTCTGAACCTGCCTGAACACCTTTTTTATGGGGTGAGAACTCCCGATGATCGCCTGCTCATGCTTTCCCGGAATATCCCGATCAGGCGTCTCACCGGTCCCTGAACGGCCTTCCTCACAGCGGCTTTGACTCAGCTTGTATGCCGACAACACCGTGCTTACGAACTTGTCATCCGACCAGGGTTTAAGGATGAAATCGGCAGCGCCTTCCTTGATGGCCTTCACGGCCAGGTCCACATCGCCGTATGCCGTGATGAATATGATCACCGCTGCAGGATGGATATCCAGTATCCTGTTCATCCAGAAAATACCTTCGTTGCCAGTGTTGATACCGGCACTAAAATTCATATCCAGAATTATAATATCCCAATCCTGTTTATCCAGATATGCTGG
>CAZHYA010000079.1:0-218 GCA_964536525.1 uncultured Bacteroidales bacterium
GCTTTCATAAGATTGGTTTGATTATCTTCACAAAGCTAATAAAAGATCTAATATTCAGACAAAGAAAATGATGGTGCCGTTGCCCGGAAGATCAATAGAAAATGATTTCGCAGTCGGGCCTTATTTCTGAAAACTTACTCACCTTTTTTTCTTTCAGCCTGGTATTATAACATTTTATAAGCTTGAGGGCTGGCAATGCTTCCAGCGGGTCGAGCGAT
>CAZHYA010000079.1:298-6837 GCA_964536525.1 uncultured Bacteroidales bacterium
GGAGATCTGTTCCAGTGCGGTAAGATTTTCGAGTTCATCAAGTTTTTTAACCTGTGTGCCCGAAAGATCAAGAAAAACTAGATGCACCAGCCCACCCAGGGGCTCGACGTCATCAACCGGCGTATTCTTGAAGTCGATGTACCTGAGGTTGACCAGTCCTGCTATGTCGGTGAGCTTTTCGATGGGGTTGTTTGAGATGACCAGGCTTTCGATGCTGGTCATGCCTGAAACAGGACTGAGGTCGGCCGTCTGCGTGTCGTTCATTTTAAGTTCCTTCAGCCTGTAAAGTACGTTGAGGGGGCTCAGGCTGCCAAGGTCTTTATTCTGTGAAATGTCTATCGCCGTGAGGTCGTCGATGCGCTGCAATTCGAATGGTCCGGGATCATTACCGACACCTGCGGCCTTGATAAATGAGTTTTTCCAGCTTGTGCCGAGGCTGTGCCACCATGATTCGAGCGCAGGAGTCTGATAGACGACGGTACAGTCGGGATTGTCTTTTTTAAATGCGATCAGCTCTGAAAGGGTGATGCCGGTCCCGTCGCCATAAATAGTTTCGATGCTGCTTTTGCCCAGGACGCTGATCACCGAAACACCGGTTCCGGTGATATCCAGGTGCCGGATGTTGCCGAGGCCCGAGAGGCATTGGATGTCGCTGATCTGTGTATGGCTGATGTTGAGGTGTTCAAGGTTTATCAGGTCGTGCAGCGGATCACAATTGCTGACGGCGGTGTGCGAACAATCAAGAGTACTCAGATCAATGAGGTCTGCCAGCGGCAATAAATTGTCAATGCCTGTGTTGCTGCAGTTGACCGTGGTCAGGTATGACATGGATTTGAGCGGTGAGAGGTCCCTGATATCCGGGTTCCCTGACACATCGATGGCAGTGACCTTGGCCACATGATGAAGCTGCTCCTTGCTGGGAACGGGGTCGAGGGAGGCCATGTCGCTGAACACCGCTTTCCAGGCCGGCGACATGTTTTTCCACCATCTCGTGAGGGCAACGGACTCGTATACTACCAGCACCCTGGGGTTTTCAGCCATGAATTTGTTGGCCTTGCTGTCGGTGATCCCGGTATTGTCGCAATATATTTTTTCCAGTTCTGGCAGCCCGCTGAGGGGTTGCAGGTTGTTAACATTCGTGCTGTCGAGATAGATGGTTTGCAGGTTTTCGAGCGCTGAGAGCGGGCCGAGATCTTCAACGGGGGTGTTGTTGAGGTAGAGCCATTCGAGCTGGACAAGTCCCTGAAGGGCACTCAGGTCTCTTACATTGGTACCCGAGCAGTTCAGCAGGCGCAACTTTTTCAGCCTCGACAGTGGCGTGATGTCGCCGACCAGTGTGTTGCTCATCCGGAGGTCGTTGAGGTTGACCATTTCCGACAACATGTAAATACTGTCGGACGAGGTATTGGAGATATTCAACTTTTCAAGGTTCCTGAGATTGGCCAGGAGCCCGAGATCGCCGGTGAGTGTATAGCTCAGGTCGAGGGCTGTTAGCGATACGGAGTATTTCAGGGGGGCGATGCTGGTGATGGCGGTACCTGAGCAGTCGAGCGCTTCAATGCCGCTCAGGCTTCTGAGGGGGCTGAGATCGTCGATGAGGGTTCCGGAACAATTCACTTTTTTTAAATCTCCCATCCTGGCCAGCGGCTCAAGGCTATTGATATTGAGGTTGCCGCTGATGTCGATCTCGGTTTCCGACGACAGGCGTTGCAGCAGACGGTAAGCCAGATTTTTTTTCAGGGCGATGCTGTCGCGCTGTATGCCTTCCACATATTCGGTTTCATCGATGAAAAGGGTGTCGGGCCCGTAAACGAGAAAGGTGTCGACAGGCATTTCACTCACGCCACGATACTCGATAATGGCCATGGTGTCGCTGATCTCCACCACCTTCGACATCCTGATGGTATCGGTGATCAGGGCATCGTGGCCAATGATTTCCCGCCAGGTGCCGGGCATGGTATTCCACCAGGCAAAGAGCTCATCCTTTTCATCGATCTTGGTGGTATAAATGGAGACAATCCTCAGGTCTTGTGCCACCGGATCGTAATTGACCTCAATAAACCGCTCCTTGTTCGACGAAACGGTGTCGCCCGTCACCGATCTCCCGTTGAGCGTACGTGTAAGACTTACGGTGAAATACAAGTCGCCGGCAGCAGTGAAGCTGTGATCGACGCTGCTCACATTGAGGGAAAACACGGCTTCTGTGAAGAAAAAATCGATGTCTTTCAGATAGGCCTGCACATCTTTGTTGATGAGGGTCTGGCGGTTGTCGTCGAGATCGTCTTCAACCTGCACGTCGGCATCGCGGAAAATCTTGGCATAGCTCTGGTTGATGATCACATCCTTATCCCTGGCCGTGGTCAGGGGGTTACCCAGCATATTGAAAGAATACTCCAGGAAGCTGACCAGGTTTTGCACCTCCGCCTTGTATTCCGTTATCTTTTCCGGGCTTATCTGCATATTTTCCTCCTGCGATGATGATAACAGCGGAAATGCGGTCATCAGCAGCGTGAGGGTAAGGATGATGGTCAGCCGGTAAAGATCATTCATGATAGATGTAATTGAGCAGGATTTCCCGGTTCTTTTCGTCAATTTCAAGGAGATTGGATATCAGCCAGCCGCTGTTGTACCCGTCCCTGTTGAAATAGGTCAGCTCAAAATACCACCCGTCGATCTGGAAAAAATGAAATTTTAGATCTTTCACCGTTTTGAAAGCGAGCCGGCCTCTTTTGATCTCATAAAAGAACAAAGATAAGTAATCAGGTTGAAAATACCTGTTTCCATAATATTCCAGGCTGTCGCCTTCGTTAAACACCCTGAAAATATTCATGAAGCCGACTTCATGGCTCAGCGGGTGAAGAAACTTCTTGTCGTTGAAGTTGCTGTTGTCGGGCTTTTTCAGCAGTTTGTGGAAAGGCTCGAAGTATACCCCGTCGATCACCCATTTCGATCCCACCTGCTCCTCCTGGAGAACGAGAAAGAGGGTGAGTTCCTGTTCCACGCCATCATAGATGAAGATGGTACTCAGTTCACACAGCCATCCCCCTCCGTGAAAGTCGAGATAGACAGGTTCATCCTTATTGAGCACCATATCTGAAAATTTCTCCATGGTGGCCTCCACAAGGATGCTGTTTTCAAGGTTGAAAAGGTTAGGAAGGTATTTCTTCCTGAGCTTATAGGTGCGGAAGTCTTTGTCGTCCTTGTAGATCCGTTCGCCTTCCTTATCTTCTTCCCCGTTAAAGCGCCTGAAAAACTGGTTAACCTGCTTTGTTTCGGCGTAAAGCTCCGTTTCGTCGTACTGGAAATCGCCCAGCGTCTGTGACTGGGCGATGCATGACAAGGAAAGCAGCAAGGCCAGGGTTGCTGCCAGGGGGAATGACCGTGACATCTGCTGTTATTTTGTGGTTTCAACAACCCTGATATCACCCAGCAGCACATCCCAGAATCCGATGAGTTTACCCTGGATCTGGGTTTGTTTTCGTTCCACGTATACGGTGATGTCTTTCTTGGTCACATCCTTGTATATCAATCCGTCGTCGGATGTGCCTTCGAAGCGCTGGAAGATCGTGATCACCCCCACATAACGTCCGTCGGGCTGCAGTTCAAGGTCACTGATGTACTGTATGTTGAACCATTCGATCTTCACTTTGTCGTAGTTCAGCAGCATCAGCCTTTCGAGGTATTCCCGGATGCCGTAATATACCACCTCTTCACGGTAGAGGGAAGATACCCCCATCTGTGCATCTTCAACGAAGAGTTCCAGGGTGCGGTCGATCACCCGCTTGGCTTCAGAGAATGGGGTCTGCTTGTTACCGATGATGCTGATATATTTTCCCAGGTCGCGGATCTTCTCCATGGCCAGGCTGTCGATGGCGCGTTTACGTTCGGGACTGATGTCGGTCTGGGCCTGCGCTGCATAGCCAAAAGCCATGCCGGCCAGTATGATGACGATAAGGCTTAATCTTTTCATATGCTAATAATCCTTTTTAATAAGTTCGAGCAATTTGATCTTTCCGTTGGGGTCGTACTCGATATTCCCTATTTCGTTGAGGTTTTTTTTCTGGTCCTTCAGGTATTCGAGATATTTCTTTGCCGTGGTTGGCCTGTCATAATCTGTTACGCCGCCTTCCTGGCTGATGATGATCAGTACAGGGGTGTCGGGACTTGCGAAAAGCTTCAGGGCTTCGTTGATCTTCATGTTGGCCTGCTCCACGCCGGAGGCTCCGGCTACAAGGGCAAAGTAGTCGCCGAGAGACAGGCTTGTCGCCTCCGCTATTTTCCTGTTCTCTTCCTCCTCTTTCTTGCGCAGGGCTTCCTTTTCAGCGGCGATGGCCTCTTCGGCGTCCCTGATGAGTGCCAGGATCTCCGGCTCGTTAAGGTTCATGTCCTTGACGCGCTGAAGCTTACTTTCCTTTTGTTGCAGGCTCATGTTGCCTTCATCGTTGATTATAGACAGGAGATCCTGTTTAGCAGTCTCCACATTACGGGCATACTCGGCAGCAGCCTGCTCGCGGGCCAGTTTCTTCTTGCTTTTGCATCCTGCCATTCCTGTGCCTATGCTCAGGGCCATCATCAGGAGAAAAGTGATCTTTAAGATTCGTTTGATCATCAGTCCGAAGTGTTAACGGTTTAAAATAGAGGGTTTACCAATTTGGTATATCAACGCACAAAACTATTTAAAATTTCATAAAGAAATATATTTTGAAATAAATTTGATTAACACCGTCATGTGCATAAACACAGGATGTGAACCGCAGGGAATTATTTCTTGTTATTTTTGCACGGCTTAGAATATGAATTGTTTATCCCGGGCTATTATTTCTCTATGATGGACAAACTGAAAGAAACGATCAACTTCCTGCATTCCCGTGGCATGGAATCACCTGAGGTGGGCATCATCCTTGGCACGGGGCTGAGCAGGCTCATCGAGCGTATCGACATTGAGATCAGGATCGATTACGAGGACATCCCGCATTTTCCTGTCTCTACCGTTGAGTTTCACCACGGTGAGCTCATCTACGGCAAGCTCGGCGACAGAAAGGTGATGGCCATGCACGGCCGCTTTCACTATTACGAAGGTTACAGCATGCAGGAACTTGTTTTTCCCGTCAGGGTGATGAAGATGATGGGCGTGCACAGTCTTCTGGTCTCCAATGCCTGCGGCACCATGAACATGGATTTTCCAAAAGGCAGCCTGATGATGATCACGGACCATATCAACCTTCTGGGCAGTAATCCGCTTATTGGTAAAAATCATGATGAGTTGGGCCCCCGCTTTCCCGATATGAGTGAACCCTATTCAGGAAAGTTGAATGATCTGATGCGACAGATCGCCCGTGAAAAGGACATCACCCTTCATGAGGGTGTATATGTGGCCGTGCCCGGGCCTATGCTTGAGACGCGGGCCGAATACCGTTACCTCCGTCGCATCGGTGCCGATGTGGTCGGCATGTCGACTGTACCCGAGGCGATCGCTGCCAGGCATATGTCGCTGCCCTGTGCCGCTGTCTCGGTCATCACCGACGAATGCGACCCCGATAACCTTGCCGTAGCCAACATCGCAGATATCCTGAAGATGGCCCGCGTGGCCGAAAAAGACCTGATCGTCCTGTTTGAGGAACTGGTGAAGCGCATTTAACTGACGGGTACCGGTATCTGGTATCCTCTCCTGAACCCCGTTAAATTCATTTTAACCTGATCACCTGCCCGGCCCTGGCCTGCGTGCCTTCAGGCATGTCGTTCTTCCTGAAAAGTTGTGCGAGCCTTATTCCGTAGAGCTGAGAAATGAAATGCATGCTTTCGCCTGCCTTGACGGTATGGGTGCCTGCTTCCTTGTTCTTTCTCTTCTTCTTTTCGAGGTAGATGATCTGGCCTTCAAGCAGCGTCGCTTTCTTGTCGAGGTCGTTGTATTTGGGCAGTTGCCATGAATAGATACCGAAATCGGCGGCGATGACCGAAAAGTTGTCGCCTTTCTCCGCAAAAATGAATTTAACCCCGTTGTTGGCATACACCTTTCGTCCGGTTTCCCATATCTCGACAAGCGGATAATTGCCTGACGGGGGATAAGAAATGCTGCCGGTTCCGTTCGCGGAAGGCAGTGTACGGTTGGTCTTGCCGGCCAGGTACACAGGCGTGATCCCTTTATCAAACTCGTATAGCCTGTTTTCTTCGATGATCTTGATCAGCAACTGCGGATACCTGGGGTTGGTGGCATAGCCCGCCTTCTTGAGGCCGTGGGCCCAGCCCTTGTAATCGTTGGTGTTTAGCTTGAACAGGTCTGCATAACGTTCCCGCTGCGTAAGAAAGAGTGAATGATCGCGGTATGATTCATCCGGGGAGCTGTATTTCCTGAAGCACTCGTTCTTCTCGTCATCGTCCATGTGAAAGGTCTTTCCTTCCCAGCCCTTGTGGCATTTGATGCCGAAATGGTTGTTGGCTTTACGGGCCAGTTCGCTGTTGCCGCTTCCCGATTCGAGGATGCCCTGCGCCAGGGTGATGGAGGCCGGGATGCCATACTCCTTCATCTTCTCCATGGCCAC
>CAZHYA010000079.1:6847-9198 GCA_964536525.1 uncultured Bacteroidales bacterium
AAAACAGGATGGCAGCGAAATGGACTTTCAGCTTCAAAGGCATATGAGATTAACTTGACAATGCAAAAATATGTTGTCGCTTTCATTCAGTCATGCATCATTAACCATACTTTTTCACAAAATATTGTTATTAACGGGAGAATGGATGCTGGATCCCGGATGTCAGATGCCGGATACCGGATGTCCCGAAAAACCAGAATCTTTGATTTCATTGTTTTTCGAGGATCCGCGATCCCGGGAACCGGGAATCGGGACCTGACGCCTGACGTCTTCCCATTCTCCTTTTTCGTAGCTTTGCTGCTGATGGAACTGATCAGGAAATATTTTCCCTGGCTTGGTCCGGAGCAGCTAAGGCAGTTTTCGATGCTACGTGGCCTCTACGAGTACTGGAATGAGCGGATCAACGTGATCTCCAGGAAGGATATGGATAACCTGGAGGAACGTCACATCCTGCATTCCCTGTCGATTGCCGGGATCATACAGTTCAAGCCCGGCACCAGCATCCTTGATGTGGGCACAGGCGGTGGTTTTCCGGGCATCCCGCTAGCCATCATGTTCCCGGAGGTGTCGTTCCTCTTGCTTGATTCGATTGGCAAGAAAATAAAGGTTGTGGACGGGGTGAGGGAGGCCCTGGGATTGAAAAATGTCAGGACCGCGAACATCAGGGCTGAAGCGGTGGAAGGAAAGTTCGATTTCATCGTCAGCCGTGCAGTGGCCCGCCTGCCCGAATTCATGCGGTGGGTGAAAGGGAAAGTCAGGCCGGATGGATACAATTCGCTTAACAACGGGATCCTTTACCTGAAGGGAGGGGATTTGGATGAAGAACTCAGTACATTGAATGCCCCCTATGCCGTATACGACCTCGACATTTATTTCAGCGGCGACTTCTTCAGCACCAAGAAGCTGGTATACATTTCGTTGGCAGGGCAGGGCAAAAAATAAAATGTGATGGCAAAGCACCAGCCTTGTTTTTTTTATATATTCGCTCTCTCTAACTTCGACATCAGGAACAATTAACCAATCTTTCTCAGTTATGACAGGAGCTCTTAAAAAATCGTTACGCGATTCCAAGACCGCCCGCTGGACAGCGCTTGCCATCGTGTCTTTCACCATGTTATGCGGTTACTTCTTCACGGAGATCATATCGCCCCTGAAACCGATGCTTGAAACACAGCTTGGCTGGAACAGTGATGATTTAGGATCAGTGACGAGTGCCTATGGCTGGTTTAATGTTTTCTTATTCATGCTTGTTATCGGAGGGATCATCCTCGACAAGATGGGGATCAGGTTCACCTCGATCACTGCCGCCCTGATCATGGTTGTTGGTGCAGGATTGAAGTATTATGCCATACACTTCATGACTGCCGACACCAGCTTTGACCTCCTGGGCTGGGAGTTTCGCACGCAGGTTTTCTGGGCGAGCATCGGGTATGCGGTGTTTGGTGTGGGCGTTGAAATAGCGGGTATCACGGTGTCCAAGATCATCGTGAAATGGTTTAAGGGCAAGGAAATGGCCCTTGCCATGGGACTGGAGATGGCCTGCGCCCGTTTGGGAACATTCGCCGCACTGGCCTTCAGCCAGCCGCTTGCCACGGCTTTTGAAAATGTTTCGGCACCCATTCTGCTCGGACTCGTGATGCTCTGCATCGGACTCATCACCTTCATCATCTATTACTTCATGGATGTGAAGATCGACCGCCAGATCAAGGAAGCATCCCTCGGGGTTGAAGAAGAAACTTTCAGCCTTAAGGATATCGGGTTTATCATCAAAAACAGGGGCTTCTGGTATATTGCCATGCTTTGCGTGCTCTTCTATTCGGCCGTCTTTCCTTTCTACAAGTATGGTCCCGACCTGATGGTGAACAAGTTTGGCGTCCATCCCGACTACGGCGGGCTGATACCCAGCCTGCTGCCTTTCGGTACGCTGTTCCTTACCCCTTTCTTCGGGAACCTCTATGACCGTAAAGGCAAAGGGGCTTCGATCATGCTCCTTGGCGCCATCATGCTGATCGTGGTGCATCTTGTCCTGTGGATGCCAGTTCTTGGCCAGGACCTCACCAGTATCGTGGTTGCGGTGATAGCCGTTGTGGTGCTCGGGATCGCCTTCTCGCTGGTGCCTTCAGCCATGTGGCCTTCCGTTCCCAAGATCATCCCGGAAAAACAGCTCGGAACAGCCTATGCCCTCATTTTCTGGGTGCAGAACTGGGGACTGATGGGGATTCCTTTCCTGCTTGGCCTGGTGCTGAATTCCACCAACCCCACCATCTCGCCCGATAAGCAAGCCATCCAGGCAGGGTTTGAGCTGGTTATGGTTATCCAGTGCCCCTCTTTTCCGACATCCTTACGCATCC
>CAZHYA010000080.1:0-1098 GCA_964536525.1 uncultured Bacteroidales bacterium
ATCGTCTCATGTTATCACATCTCATGTCTCAGCGCTCCTACCTGTATCGTTTCTAAATAATAAATATTTACATATCTTTGCAAAGCAGGAAACAATTAACTTAAACCATAAAACACGGAATATGTCAGTATTAGTTGGAAAAAAAGCGCCCTTGTTCGAAGCAACGGCTGTTGTTAACGGGGGCGATTTTGTTGAGAAGTTCTCTCTCGACCAATACATCGGAAAGAAGCATGTGGTATTCTTCTTTTACCCGCTCGATTTCACTTTTGTATGCCCCACCGAGATCCTCGCGTTCCAGGAAAAGATCCAGGAATTCGAAAAGAGGAACGTAGCCGTTGTGGGCTGTTCGGTCGACTCGCATTATTCGCACTGGGCATGGCTCAATACCGACGTCAGCGACGGAGGCATCAAAGGGGTGAAGTTCCCGCTGGTATCCGACCTCTCCAAGACCATCTCTGAGAATTATGATGTGCTGGCAGGCGAGTTCGACTACAATGACGACGGGGAGATGGAATTCGAAGGAGAGCCGGTGGCTTACCGCGGACTTTTCCTTATCGACAAGCAGGGTGTTGTACGCCACCAGGTGGTGAATGACCTTCCCCTGGGCCGAAGCGTGGATGAGGCCCTCCGTATGGTCGACGCCCTGCAGTATTTTGAAGAACACGGCGAGGTTTGTCCCGCCGACTGGCATCCGGGCGATGAGGCCATGTCGGCCACACCCGACGGGGTAGCAGGTTACCTTGGCAAGAAGTACCGCTAAAAGGTACAAGGTACGAGGTACAACGTAAGATAACTTTTATGCCGGTCTTAGAAGCCGGCTTTTTTTATTTTGCCGGATTCAATGTTCCTAAATGACACCAGGTGCGCGGTTCGGGGTCTGCGGTATGCGGAATCACGCAAGCAGATTATCCCGGTATCCTATAACCCTTTATTGGATCTATGAATATAGTATCGAGCCTGATGCTTCATTACTAATTCCTTCACCCTTTGACCTTTTCCCTTTTCCATTTTCCCTTTTCCCTTTTCCATTTCCCCCTATTCTATCCCTATCTCATCCACGAACAGCCAGGCCTTCTGCCCCGCTCCCGGATGCCATTC
>CAZHYA010000080.1:1175-8755 GCA_964536525.1 uncultured Bacteroidales bacterium
ACCATCTTCGCAGGCATCGGTCAGGATATTATCCAGACCGATCACATCCCAGACGTGTCCGTCGGTTGAAATGCTGAACTCAACATATTCGGGCATGAAGATCCAGCTGTTCTGGTCCTGCAGGAAGCCTGCGGTGATCTTTTCCAGTCTTACGAGATCGGCCAGGTCGACCACAGCCTCTACATCCACCCCGTGGAAGCCCTGCCACGACCCTGTGCGGAAGTTACTGCTCCCCCTGATGAGGTCGATCAGCGCCTGATCTCCTCCCGCAGTATACTGCGGGTCATAGGCTGTATGGTAGGTCACGCTCCTCCCCTCGGGCATGAGGCTGAAAGTCCCTTCAACCACTTTGCTTGGGATCCGTCCTTCAGCAGCGGCAAAGGCTTTCACCACGGTGTTGCGGTTCAATCTGATCGCGCTTTCATAAATCGGCGCTTCGTTGTCGGGTAGGGTCCCGTCGAGGGTATACCTGATCACGGCATTGCTGTCGAGGCAGCCCATGCCCAGCGACATCTCGCCCGTGAACGTCCTGGATCCGGCAATGAGGTAAGGCGCAGGGGTGATGAGCTGCTCCGTGATGGCCGTCACCGGCCTGTCTTTCGTTCCGCTGCCCCATTCACGGTTGGGTTCAGGCCCCATCTCAAACAGGAAATGCCCGCCATTCATGATATCAGCATGGCTGATATACGACTGATGGTAAGGCTCCCCGTTGAGTGTTGCCGACCGGATATACCGGTTCTCGCCAGAGTTGTTCCCGGCCTCGATCACACATTGCCTGCCGTTTTCCAGGTTGATGGTCACCCGGTCGAAGATGGGGCTGCCGGTTATATATTGATCGGTACCCGGGGTTACGGGATAGAAGCCCATCGCACTGAGCACATACCATGCCGACATCTGCCCGCAGTCTTCGTTGCCGCACAGGCCGTCGGGCTTGTCGGAATATTGTTCGTCCATGATCCTGCGCACGAGATCCTGTGTTTTCCATGGCTGTCCGGCAAAGTTGTACAGATACGCCATATGGTGGCTGGGTTCGTTGCCGTGGGCATACTGCCCGATGAGCCCGGTGATGTCGCTCTGTTGCCTTCCCGAAAGGCCTGTGGTGGCAGTGAACATCTCATCCAGCTTGTCGACAAAGCGGTCAGGCCCGCCAAGCAATGCCATCATCCCGGAAACATCCTGTGGAACAAAGAAGGTATATTGCCAGGTGTTGGCTTCGGTAAGCATGAAGTTCACCTCCGCCGGGTCAAAGGGTGTGGCCCACATGCCATTCATCCGGCCACGGATAAATCCCGTCGAAGGGTCGAAAAGGTTCTTGTAGTATTGCGCCCGCTGCAGATAGGTATCATGGTCGGAATCCTTCCCCAATGCGTTCGCCATCACGGCGATGCACCAGTCGTCGTAGGCATATTCCAGTGTCTTCGACACCGATTCCCCTTCCATCCCGGCAGGGATATAGCCATATTTCCGGTAGTATTCAAGCCCGTGGTGGTCCTGCATGCTGCTCTTCTTCATGGCCTCGAAGGCCTTTTCCGCATCATAATTGCGGAGCCCCTTCACATACGCATCTGCGATAACGGGCACGGCATGGTAGCCGATCATGCACCAGGTTTCGTTGGCTGCCAGCTCCCATACCGGCAGCAACCCGCCCTTGTCGTAAATGTCGAGCATGGAGTTGATAAGGTGTCCCGTGCGTTCCTGCTGGACGATGGTGAACAGCGGGTGCAGGGCCCTGAAGGTGTCCCAGAGCGAAAAAACGGTATACATCTCCCCCTGTGTGCGGTGAATCTGCATGTCGTGCCCCCTGTAACGGCCGTCTGCATCGGAATACAGGTATGGTGCAAGGAATGCATGGTATAGTGCTGTGTAGAAAGTCACCTTCCGGGCTTCGGTGCCACCCTCCACGACGATCCTGCCCAACTCACTATCCCAGGCCCTGAAAGCCTGCTGCCTCACCCCGTCGAAATCCCAGCCCGTGCATTCCGACAGCAGGTTGGTCTGCGCACCCCTGTGATCGACCGCCGAAATGCCGACCTTTACCATGAGCTCCCCTTCTCCCTCACCAAAGGAGAAGATGCATTTCAGATCACGAGCCGAATTGAACTGTTTGCCTTCCAGCACCTCCCCTTCTTCAAAAACCGTATAGGAGGCAAAGGGTTCGGAGAAGACAGCATAGAAGAAGACATACTGGTCGTCGGACCAGCCGTCGGTCCTCTTCAGCCCGTTGATGGTGCTGTCGTTGATGATGTTGAGTTCAAGGTCCAGGATCCTGTCGGAGGTGGCGCCTTCATAAAGATCGAGGATCACCGACCGCTCTGCATCCTTTTCGAAGCGGTAACGGTGCATCCCGAACCTTTTGCCGACGGTCAGTTCCGCCTCCACCTCGATGCTGTCGAGCTTAACCCTGTAATACCCTGCTTCTGCATGCTCATTGTCGTGCGAGAACCTTGCCCGGGGGATCCGGTGATCACGGTATGTCGCTGCCACCACGCCGGCATCGCCCGACCAGGGCAGGAACCTGATATCGCCGTAATCCCCCACACCCGTACCGCTGAGGTGTGTATGGCTGAAGCCATAGATGTGGTCGTCGCTGTAATGGTATCCCGAACATGCATCCCAGTTGTCCTTGCGTGTGTCGGGGCTCAGCTGCACCATCCCGAAAGGCACCATGGCGCCCGGGTAAGTATGGCCGTGGCCAGCAGTGCCGATGAAGGGGTTGACATATGCTGCCGGCGACTTGTTTTCCGCTTTGCCACAACCGGAAAGGATGACCGGAACAGCAGCAAGGCACAGAAGCCCAACCAGGCGTAGGGGTGATAAGTTTTTAATTTTTAATGTTGAATGCTTAATTATTATGGATTTCATGGTTGCTGATATTTTCAAGAAGAATATTATAACACTATTTTACGACAGGTTCGATCCTGAATTCAAAAGTGTATGCTTTTGCAGGGTACCTGTATTTTTCGATGGGCATGGCTCCCCAGCTGTCGTTCCCTCCCACGCCCATCTGGAAAAGGTCGAGGTTGATGCCGGTCATGTCCCTGGTTGGCACATCCACGCTGTGGAGTCCGCTGCTGCGCGTTTCCTGTGCTATATCGCCGGGCCGGTAGCGCTGTACCGTAAATTCAAAGGGTATTCCGGCAGAGAAACGCAACCCGTAACCTGAGCCACCGGTGATTTCCATCCAGCGTACGTCACACTTGTTGCCGTTCTCCTGCGGCCTGATGTATGAAACATGCTGATCGATCACCCGACCCTGATACAGCCCGATGAAGGCGGCGGTCTTACGGTCGACATAATTTTCGAACGGCCCCCTGCCGAACCATTCCACTTTGTCGTATGCTCCGGGCATCTCCATATAGAATCCGAAGCGTGGCATGTCGGGAAGGGCACTGTCGCCCGGCACCAGGGTACCCCGTAACGCCACTCCTCCATCCATATCGACATGGTATTGCAGGGTGTAGGATGAATATACATCCGGCAGTTCATAGCTCACCATAACCTCCGCTTCCCTGGCATCGGCTTTCCTTACCTCAACACTTTTCAGTATCCTGTTGGCTGAAGCCCTCTTCCATACCCCCATCTTCACAGGCATCCCGAAGCCATGGTCATTGTCGGTAGGCTCCCTCCAGAACCAGGGTACGGGTGCTGCAAGGATCAGGGTGCTGTCGTGCCAGGTGTAGCTTTCAAGGCTACCGTTCTTTTTACTGATGACCAGGCTGAAATACTGACCGCTGATGCTGACCTGGTCTTCATCATCCTCGGTAATAAGGCCAAAAGGATTGCCCGGTGCGGGCATGATCCGCACGGGATGGTAAGGCATGGCAAACTGTTCTGAGGCCAGCACCGTTCCGGAAGGCAGGAGGTCGTTCCCCGTGCGGGTGATCATGTGAATATTGAAGAAATATTCAATCCCCGGTTCGGTGAAGATCTCATTCTCAGGCATTCTGATGCTGACACTTTCGCCCGGCGGGCATGCCGTAACCGGCAAGTTTCCCTTTGACACACCCCTGCCGTCGGCGGTGACACTGTATACAAAATCAAATTCGCCGAGGTCGGTGAACAGGTGCTCGTTATAGATGTGGATGATATTGGTGAGGTTGCTGTCCTGGCGGAAGATCACCGGCTGATAAACCTTCTTCACTTCGTGCAATCCCGGGTGTATGGTCCTGTCGGCATTCACCAGCCCGTTGGCACAGAAATTATAGTCGGATGGCGTGCCTTCGGGGCCATAATCCCCGCCATAGGCCCAATAGGGGTTCCCCTGCCCATCGTGTTCGAGCAGGCCCTGGTCTACCCAGTCCCAGATCGCACCTCCCTGCAGCTTTTCATATTTCCTGATAAGGTCCCAGTACTCCTTGAGGTTTCCCGTGCTGTTGCCCATGGAATGTGCATATTCGCACATGATGAGTGTCCGGGGGTCATCGCCCAGGGCCCATTTCTCGAGGTATCCCAATCCGGGGTACATCGGGCAGTAGATGTCGGTATGCTGCCGCGTCTGGGCACGTTCATAGTGCACGGGGCGGGACGGGTCGCGCCGGTGTATCAATTCACTGCCTGCCACGAAGTTCACCCCGTCGCCGGCCTCATTACCCATCGACCAGATGATCACCGAAGGATGGTTTTTGTCGCGCTCCACCATCCGGCGCATCCTGTCGAGGTGGGCCTCCATCCATAAGGGATTGTTGCCTAAGGTCCTGTCGGGATGGTAGCCCATCCCATGCGATTCGATATTGGCCTCATCGATGAGGTACAGGCCGTATTCGTCGCACAGGCTGTACCAGAGGGGGTCGTTGGGATAGTGGCTCGTGCGTACGGTGTTGATATTATTGGCCTTCATCAGTGCGATATCTTTCCGCATGGAGGCTTCATCCACCACGTGGCCCGTCGTCTCATCATGCTCATGGCGATCGACCCCTTTGATGAGCACATACTTGCCGTTCACGTACAGCAGCCCGTCCTTAAGTTCCACAATGCGAAAGCCTACCCGGCTGCTCAGGGTTTCAAGCACCCTGCCACGATTGTCCATGAGGCTGATCACCAGCCTGTAAAGGTTCGGCTTTTCTGCTGACCATTGCCTGACCGAGGGGATGCGTTGCATGGCAAATACGACAGAGTCGCAGCACTGGCCCTTCTCCATCGAGAACTCCTGCTCAGCGGCCAGCACGAGCTGTCCGTCGGCATCAAAGAGCTTGCAGGCAATGCTGTGTCCCTTCACTTTTTTTCCGTCGGCATAGTTCCTGATGTCGATCTCAAGCCCCAGCAAACCATCACGGTATCCCTCATCCAGCGTTGCCTTTGCCCAGAAGTCACGGATATGCAATGCCGGTGCCGACCAGAGGTACACATCCCTTTCGATGCCGCTGATGCGCCAGAAATCCTGGCATTCGAGGTATGAACCGTCCGACCAGCGGTAAACCTCCGCAGCCAGGAGGTTCTCTCCCTGCTTAAGGTATGGGGTGATGTTGAATTCGGCGGGCAGTTTGCTCCCCTGGCTGTAGCCCACCATCCTGCCGTTGATCCACAGGTACATGGCCGACTTCACGGCCCCGAAATGGATGAAGACCTGCCTGCCGTCCCAGTCGCCGGGGATGGTAAAGGTGGTACGGTACGATCCCACGGGATTGTGATCGTCGGGAATGTCGGGGGGATGGGGGTCATCGGTGAACTCATAGGGGATGTTCACATATATCGGGATGCCGTAGCCCTGCAGTTCCCAGTTGGCGGGAACCGGGATGCTGTCCCAGGTGCCGTCATCGTAACCCGGCGAATAAAACCCCTGTGGCCTGTCGGCGGGCCTTTCCACCCAATTGAATTTCCACATGCCATTCAGCGATTTATAGTATGGGCTCCCGGCCATGTCTCCCTGCAAGGCCCGGGCTTCACTGTCGTATGGCATAAGGGTGGCATGGGGTGCCTCCTTGTTGATGGAGATCAGCCCGGGGTTTTCCCAATCAGGGATCGATGCTTCCTGTGCGGATGCCGTGATCATGGCTGCAAGAAGAAGGATAACGGATAAGATGTTCTTTTTCATGGTCTGATGTTTTCGAAAAACCCGGGCGATCATGCTGCCGAATGCCTTCGGATGATCCCCTGCAGTTCCTGTTCCATCGCTTCCAGCTGGCTGAGCAATACAAACTGGTTCCTGCACCTTTCAAGGTTATGGTTCTTCCTTGATGTCTTGAAATAGTGGTCGCCTTCGAGGAAATCGGTCAGGAAACGCACCCCGATCATGAGCAGCATGACCCTGGCCCCAAACAGCAGGTGTTCCTTTTCGCCGGCAGTGAGGCTGTGCCTGAGTTCCGAAAGGTATCCCCGGGTGAGGGCGTCGAAGATGTTCTTCCTGAAGATGACCTTCGAGGGGTCCTGCTCATCTTCCTGCGCAGGGCTTGTGAAGGTCCGCACCATGTCGCCATAGTCGTAAAGCACCGTTCCGGGCATGACCGTGTCGAGATCGACCACACAGATGGATGTCGTGCCGTCGTCCCTGAAGAGCACATTGTTAAGCTTGGTGTCATTGTGCGTCACCCTGACGGGGATGATGCCCTCGCGGAGCAGATGGCCGAGCGTGCCGGCCAGGTCCAACCTGTCGAAGGCGAAGGTGATCTGCCCACCGGCCATGACCCTTCTGCCATGACTGTCTTTTTCGACAGCTTCCTGCAGCCGGTGCATCCTCATGCCAAGGTTGTGGAAGTCGGGGATGGTCGGGGTATAAAGGGCCGGATCTTCTTCATTCATCACAAGCTGGAAACGTCCGAAGGCTGCTGCGCCTTCCTGTGCCACGGTTTCATCCATGGCAATATCATACGACCGGCTATCGGCAACGTAGTCCGTCAACCGCCAGAAATTCCCGTGCCGGTCGCGGTGAAAATACTTTTTGTTGCGGTTCATCCTGATGGCCGGATAGGGATTACGCTCATCACGGCCATAATGCCTCTGCATGGCTTCATTCACGCGGATGAGGTTGTTGATCAAGGCTTCAGGGTCGCTGAACACATGGTGGTTGATGCGCTGAAGGAAGAAGGCAGGCTTACCCCTGCCGGTTTCCACCACGTATGAATCGTTGATGTGGCCCTGCCTGGACTCCGCGATCGTGCAGGAAGCCGGGTCGAGGCCGTAATTCAGCAATATTTCATCGAAGCCGGGGTTTTTCATCATTTTTTCCAAAGGCGTTCAGGGTATTCACCCGCAGCGATGAGGCCGTTGATCTTTTCGATGGTCTTTGGCTTGTCTTCGCGATAGGTCACCCCGAACCATTCAAAGGTGGTACGAAGCATTTTCACCGTGATGATGCCTGCATTCACCAGTTCGTTCACCCTTGCCGGAAGCAGGTATTCGGCTTTCACGTCGCTGGCATGCCCGCGGAGGAAATCTTCAAAGCCTTTCCACAGCAATTCGAACATCGACGGCCTGAAGCCCCATATGTTCATCGACACCAGGGTGTTCTCATCGATCTCCCTATAGCTTCCATCCGCCTCCGTAAATCCTGTCCGCCCGTTCTGCAGTCCGATGTTGGTGATCTCCGTGATCTCCCTGAGATAATGGTCGGCATCAAATTCACACACTCCCCTCGACACGGTGCC
>CAZHYA010000080.1:8765-9106 GCA_964536525.1 uncultured Bacteroidales bacterium
GTATTCTGAAAGGGTATTCCTGAGATGGTATCCCACCATGCAACAGCTATGTTCATCGCTTTCGCCGGCCAGGAAGTCGTGGATGAGGACGTAGGCATCCCTGCCATAGAAATCATCGGCATTGGCAACGGCAAATGGAACATCGACCGCATGGCGCGCTGCGAGCACGGCCTGTCCTGTGCCCCAGGGCTTGATCCGGCCGGCAGGCTTGCTGAAGTTACCCGGCAGGTCGTCGGGGTCCTGGATCACAAAATCATGGTCGATCCGGCCCTCCAGCTTGGGCTCCCATATCTCACGGAAGTCGGATTCAATCTTGCTGCTGATCACGAACACGATCTTTC
>CAZHYA010000081.1:0-8532 GCA_964536525.1 uncultured Bacteroidales bacterium
TGGATATCATATATCCTGGTGCCGGCCAAGCCTTCCCTGCTGCTGATGGTGACCATCCCCTGTGTCACCGGATTGGGATAAAAAGAAAAACGGCTGTCGTACAGCACCTCTTCTATACCGCTGGTGCTGATCCCCTCCACGATCACGTCATCGATCTTCGATATCCCTGTCGGGAACACCGTGTTCCCGTCAATGTCGCTGTTGCTGGTCATGATCCAGCGGATGTAGATGGATGTGCTCCCCGGATCGTCGAATTCGGACGGAAGCGCAACATTCTCGGCCACACCGCTGGTCCAGTTGGCGGCAAGGGTAAGGTCGCCGCCTGCAAGGTCGACCCAGTCCTCCCCGCTCAGCCTGGCCTGGATCTTGAAATCCCTGGGCCCGGGCAGGGTGGCGTCCGAATATTGTTTCGACGAAACCTTCAGGCTTTCATAGCCGTCGGCCTTGAACTTGATCGACCAGAGCTTTGCATCCATACCATCGTCCCAGCCATCGGCAGTGGCCGCATAATCCGTGGCGCCATCGGTGAAGGTAATGACCCGCTGCACCGTGTTGGGATGTGCAGTGGTGTCCTCCGCCGAGATATAATAGCCCGAATTCCCCTCCAGTCCGAGGTTCGGGTAAATATCGGTGGCGGTATCCCCTGCCGGGAAGGTGTAACCCGTAATGATGTCCTGCGACATCAGCATTGCCGGGAATCCCAGCAATGCTATGATCAATGTAAATCGTAATGTTCTCTTCATAGTGTTTGTATTTTGGTTATTAATCAGGTTTTTCATCGTTCATGTCCCGGAATCACGCAATCCGGGTCATTCCATGTACAGCTTACATCTGCACTTTCACTTCAAGTTCGATCTTCCCGTCGGCTGCATGCTCCGCGTCGAGGACCCTGATGAGCCCGCGCTTCCCGGCCTGTGTCTGGAAAGGGATCACTCGTCCGCCGGTTGCCCACTTGAACTTCTTCTTGCCCCACAGTTCGTCATAGGAGACGATCAGCAGGCTGTCGTTATGTGCGTTCTCAAATGCTTCAGCCGATACGGGGTCTTCATCCACACTGATGTCCCACAGCGTGTACCTCCTGGTTTGCCAGTCGATGATCGAAGGGTAGAAAGTTTTGGCTTCGGTGCTGAAGTTATCCATCTCACCCGGCGATGACAAGACAGGAGAAGGCAGGTTCTCGTCCACGATATAATAAACCAGCATCTCCATGGTTTGCTGGAACATGATGGCGGAATCCTCAAAATACACTTTCCCTGTGAAAGGATCAAGGAAATGCCCGTATTCCGTGTTTTCCTGGTATCCCATCACGATGGAGGGATGATGGATGATGCCACCCCAGTCCGACTGTGGGTCTTTGTATACGTTGATGGCGGCCTGTGCCGACAAGCGGTTGCGGTCCATGATGCTGAACACCCAGAGGGCAGTATCTTCGATGTTCTGGTAAAAGGTCTTGTTGATGTCGAGGTATTCGGTGTTCATTCCGGTATCCATCACGGGGATGATCTCACCGCCGGGAAGGTGCTTGCTGATGGTGAGGTTGGTCAGGTTACCGCCGTTGGCCCTGGCCTGGATCCCGAACAACAGGCTGCGGCCTACCTTGACCACCGCACCATCCTGTGTATATGCTTCACCTATCTTCAGGCTGATGGAAGGGGGAAGGTGCTCTTCATCCTTTTTACATGAATTCATCATGACAATCCCGGATATAATGAGGAATGCCAATGCCATGTTCAATCTCTTATTCATACCTGCTACCTGTTAATTAATTAACATACGATATGCAAAAGTATGCATTTCGGTCAAAATAATACAAATTAAAAGCTAAAAAATCCCCCGTTCGGGCAGGTTTGGAGTGGGCTGGGCAGGGGATTCGAACATGGAGGTCCGCCTTCAGCTTGAATGCTTCATTATTCGTACCGCAAACTCACCGTAGGGTTCATCCTTGCCGATCGGATGGTGCGGTAGCTGATGGTGGCCAGGGCGATAAATACGGCGATGAGCAGGCCATAGAGGAAATCCAGCACCTGTATGTTGATCCTGAATGCGTAATTCTGCAGCCAGTTGTCGGCCACCCACCAGGTCAGGGGAACGGCGATCAGCGATGCGATGAAGACGAGTATCACGATCTCGCGGGCAAACAGCGACCAGATATTGCCTACCGAGGCACCATAGGTTTTCCTGATGCCGATCTCCCTGGTGCGCTGGGCGATGGAATAGGCTGTAAGTCCGTACAGCCCCATCGCCGCGATCACGATCCCAACCAGGGCAAAAAGCACGGACAACTGCCCGTTTTGCCGCTCTTCACGGTACATCTCCCTGACAAGGTCCTCCATGAAGAACGACTGCATGGGTGAGCCCGCGGTAAAGGATTCCCATAACCCGGTAATGTCGCTGATGATACCGTACGAATCCTCACCGGCCAGGCGTATGCTGATGTAACCCCAGTTGTTGTCTTCATCCTTGAAACGGATCATGTATGGTGCCAGGGGATGCCTTAACGATTCGTGATGGAAATCCTCAACCACGCCGATCACAGGCATCACCTGCTCAGCGGAATCGTTACCGATGATAAACCTCGTGGCAAGCGGGTCATCTTCCAGCATATAATGTTTTACCGCGGTCTGGTTCAAAACACAACCGTCATGATCATCCCTGCTGGTCTCATTGAAAAATTCGCCCGACCGCAGCGGGATGCCGTAGGTCTTCAAAAAATCCTTATCCGCCCAGGTCGTATTTAGCAGAAATGATTCATTCTCCCTTCCCTTTACGGCATAGCCATTGTTGTTATTGTTCCTGCCGGGAACGGCTGTCGAGGCAGATACGGCTTCCACCCCCTGTAGCTGCAGCAATTCTTCCTTGAAAGGGTGTACCTTTTCCCCTATGGTGCTGGCATTGGAGATCACGAATATCCGGTCACTGTCGAAGCCCAGGTCTTTCTGCTGCATAAAAGTCAGTTGTTTGTACATGATGATCGTTCCCACGATCAGGATGATGGAAATGGAGAACTGTATCACCACCAGGGCGCTCCTGAGCTTCCCGTTCTCCCTTCCACTGCGCATCTTACCTTTCAGTACCATCATCGGGTGAAATGACGACATGTAAAATGCCGGGTAAACACCTGCCATAAAGCCGATGAGCAGGCTGAGCATGAACAGGAAGGGGATGGTATACCAGTAGGTGAAATATCCCATTACCAGTTCAAGGCCGAGAAGGTCGTTGAAATATGGCAGGATAAGTTCGGTGATCAGCACGCCAAGGAGCATGGCAAGGAAGGACAGGACGAAGGTCTCGAAAAGGAATTGCCATACCAGCATGCGTTGTGTCGAGCCACAGACCTTCTTCATGCCGATCTCCTTGGCTCTCCGGGCGGCCTGCGCCGTACTGAGGTTCATGAAATTCAGCGCTGCAATGACGAGGATCAGCACCGCTATACTACCGAAGATCCAAAGGTATTTAGGATCATTGGCCGGCTTGAAGTTCTGCTCTACGGCATCATTCAGGTGAATGGCCGTAAGGGGCTGCAGATACATACGGTACTTGTTCCCTGCCTGGAAGAACTCTTCCATGCTTATGCCGAAAAACCGGGTGATGAGCGGTCCCACATATTTTTCGATCATCGGGGCAAACCTTGCATCGACCTGCTCAGGCGTCGTCCCCGGCTTCAGCATGACATAGGTGCTGAAGCTGTTCGATAGCCATTCATCATCTTCGGCCCTGGGATTGGTCATGAAGGAAGCGATGCCACTGGCGCTGAAATGGGTGTTCGCAGGGATCTCTGCCATGACGCCCGTGACCTTGTAGTGGGTCTCGTCGTCGCCCACCCGGATCATCTTGTTGATGGGATCCTCATCCCCGAATATCTTTCGGGCCGAACTTTCAGAAAGGACCACATAATAGGGTTCCGACAGGGCCGTTTGCGGGTCACCCTTCAGGAGTGGGATCGAAAAGAAACTGAAAAATGTGGAATCGGCCTCCATGAAATCGTCTTCCGTGAAATATTTCTCGTCGTACTTGAGCACGGTCTTGTCCCACTCATTCATCCGCAGGAATGATTCCACCTCAGGGAATTCGTTCAGCATGGTGGGCCCGATGACCGATGCCGTAGAGTAAACCTGCACTTCCTGTCCTCCCAGCCGGCCATGCAGGACCACCTGGTATATGCGGTCCTTTTTCTCGTGGTAGGTGTCAAAACTCAGCTCATAACGGATGAAAAGGGCGATGATGATGGTACATGCCAGCCCGATGGACAGCCCGACCACGTTAATAAAAACAAACGACCGCTGTTTTTTCAGGGATCGAAGTCCGTGTTTGAGAAGGTTGAGGATCATGGTGTGAGGATCAAAAGTTCATAAGCGGCTATCAGGAATCTTTAAGAATTAGACGCTTACAGCCGGGATATGTTACAGCCGGGAAACCATATCCATGCCCCATGACATGATCGTTAATCGGAAACTGATCGCTGGCCCCGGCCAGCATGGATCTCATGAGTGATCCACACTCACAATGCCGGCATCCCAAAAAAGCAACAACCTTAAATGAAAGCTAATATAGAAACGGGCAATGCCGAATGGACACAACGAGGCTGTCTTAAAAGTCAAAATATTCTAAACAACCATCCGAATTACTTTGGGCGCCATTGAGCATCCCTTGTGCCCCTTTGTGGTTCAATAAGTTAAAAATATAACCACGAAGACCACAAAGTTCACAACAAAGTTTCCCGAAGACTTTTGAGAGAGCCTCGTTCTGAATGAAATTAAGTATGTACTTATTAGTTCCTTACGCAGCGTACCGAAAAACCATCCTTCTTCGGGTAGGTATAGGTTCCCACGTTATCAACGCTATTGTAGATCCCCTTGAAACTTGCATATTCATCATTCTGGTTTGTTGAAGACCAGAAATAGGCACTTTCGTTGATCTTGCCAAAGAAACCTTCCTTGTCGCGATAACCGCTGAATACCGCATTGAATCCGGAGACACCTCCCTGTTTAAGTTCCTTCCCGGCATAATGGACCCCGCCAAAATAGTCGATCAGCGAGCGCCATTCCTCGTCATTCGGCAGGTGCCATCCTTCGGGGCATGCGACCATGGCTTCCTGCCATGCGTAGAGCCGCCCGAAATCAGTACATTTTTCGTCTTCGAGGGCATAACACCATGAACCCGGTGTGGCAAAGTTCAGGTTCTGGCCCATCCACCATAGTCCGTTGGCCTCGAATATCTTATACTCTTGCCCGTCGCGCGGGTCAATGAGCATATCCGGCTCAACAATTTGTTCCGGAACCTGCATTTTCACCTTCTCTTTTGGCTGAACAGGCTGAGGCGGTGTGTGCATGGTTACCACCTGCTTTGGTGCCTCCAGGGCAGCATGCTGGTTCATCGAGTCGATGGTATTCTGGACGGCCATCGCTACCGCCTCTTTCTTTTCCTGGTCGAATTTCTCACGCTGCATACAGTTGTAATAGAGGCAGGCGGCGATCAACAGGAGAATGATGATAAGGAAAACAATGGTTTTTTTCATGGTATGAATTTAGTTAATGTATATCAGCCATATTAAACTGCTTTTGCAGGCATAATGTTCACTGATATAGGTGCAAATCATTTCTTAATGTGGTCCGTAAGATCCGTGAATGGCCCCGGGCCTGGAAATTAAAACGAGCCGAATTTCAAACAGAAATGCCAGTTCAGCCCGCGAAGCATCCCGCTGCTGGTGTTTACCATGTCGATATCAGAGGTGAAGCGGTAGGTCCCGCCTACGGCCAGGCGCATGAAGCGGATGAGGTTCAGCTCCACTTCAAGCCCCGGTTCCAGCAGGAAATAGGCATCGGAGTCGTATTTTTCGCGGCCCCAGTAATATTCGCCATCGCTCCAGTTATTGGAAGTATAGGCAACACCGCCGGCACCAATGATCACGGGTATGGAAAGATGCACCGGAAAAAACGGGAACAGGGTGGCTTCCATGAAAAGCCCACCATAGCCCCCGGCGATCCTCACGGTTTGTTCGGAAATGATGTCGTCATATTCGCGGTCGCTGAAAAAGCCGTTGCCCGCAAGGCCGATGGTAAAGCGGTGGTTGATGAGCACACCGCCCCGTGCACCGATCTTGTAGGTATCCTTCCCGTCAACCTGGTTGTAGCCAAAGTTCAATCCCGCCCAGCCACCATAATCGATCTGGCCTTTATTGCCTCCGAAAAGGGTTGTTATCCGTTCATTTTCGTCCTGAGCATCTGCTGTATGAAAAAATGCGAGACTGATAAAAAAACAGGTAAATACCCTGATGAGATAATTCCTGAGTAAATTCATTGACTATTCTTTTTAAATTGTTAATTCCTTTGTTCAATGGCATAAAATTAGGGAATATCCCGCGACAAAATCCAAACAGGCAAAAAGTATCACTATTCCCTGTGGCCGATAATTCCTTTCCGATAATCCGTTAATACAGCTTGTCAAATACCACAGCTACATTGGCAAACTGCATATTGGTGATCCCAACAGGCTGCGACATATCAACAGGAACCGGTAACATGGTGATGCTGCCTGTCATCCCGGCATCATCAATTACAACATTAACGATCGGGATAGAAATAGGGGGATCCGGTATGTTAAGCCAAATACCGCTGTTTGCCGCATCCGCACTCCAGGTGCCCATTTGCGCTTCACTTGACTCGCCTATGCAGATATAATACAAAGAATAATCCACCCTCATTTCAAGGGCCGTGTTTGACGGATCAGCGCATGGAGAATCACCCAGGAGAACGCCACCAACGATTTGAGTGGCATCAGAACCTGCGGAGAATACCACGGTATCACCTGCCGCCATTACATTGTACATGGTAATTTCCTCGATAAATGTACCAGCAACAAACGCATAGGTCCCTACCAGCTTTTCCTCAAAGGTCGGGGTTGCAGGAATGTTGTCATCGTCATCATCATCTTTTTTGCAGGCAGTGATAACCAAAACTGCAATAAACAGATAAATTAATTTTTTCATGGTGCTGTGAAATTAGAGGTTGAAGTTCGTTTAGGTTTCAAGCACAAATTTACCAAATTATACAGCGAATCAAATAAATATGTTTGGAGTGTGGTCCCGGTTGCCGGTTTCTCAATCACGGGTATGAAACCCCAAAGCAAGCCCCGTGAAAGCAAACTCCGCCTCTTGCCAGCCGGAGCGACGGCCAATGAGAATTAGATTCCCCGCACTAAGCTTTTTTATTTGAAAAATATTTTTTCTGAAATCGCAGCGACACATTTACGAGCGAGATCAAAACAGGCACTTCCACCAGCGGCCCGATAACGGCAGCAAATGCCTCTCCCGAATTGATACCGAAAACTGCCACGGCAACGGCAATGGCAAGCTCAAAATTGTTGCTGGCTGACGTGAAGGCGATGGTGGCCGTTTTTGAATAGTCGGCCCCGATGCGTTTGCCCATATAGAAGCTCACGAGGAACATGATGATAAAGTATATGATCAGCGGAATTGCGATCCTCACAACATCGAAGGGAAGCTGAACAATGTATTCACCTTTAAGCGAAAACATCACCAGGATGGTAAACAACAGGGCAATCAGGGTTACCGGGCTGATCCTGGGTACGAATTTTGAATGATACCACTCGCGGCTTTTCACCCTGATAAGGATAAAACGGGTCAGGAATCCTGCGATGAAAGGAATGCCCAGGTAGATAAACACGCTTTCGGCAATCTGCCCCATCGTAATCCCCTTCACTGCGTCGGTGGTTTCGATGCCGAACCAGCCCGGTAGGATCGCAATGAACACCCATGCATAAACAGCAAAGAACAATACCTGGAAAATAGAGTTGAATGCCACGAGCCCGGCAGCATATTCATTATTGCCTTTTGCCAGTTCATTCCACACGATGACCATGGCAATGCAACGGGCCAGCCCGATAAGGATCAGGCCATACATATAACTGGGGTAGTCCTGAAGAAAAATAATGGCCAGAAAAAACATAAGCACCGGACCGATCAGCCAGTTCTGGACAAGGCTCAATCCAAGTATTTTAAAATTCCGGAAAACTGCCGGCAGTTCTTCGTATTTCACTTTGGCAAGCGGAGGGTACATCATCAAAATCAATCCTATCGCAATAGGGATATTAGTGGTTCCGACGCTCATCTGGTCCCAGAAAACCGCAATTTCAGGGAAAAAATAACCTGAAAGCACCCCAACCATCATGGCCAGCAATATCCAAACCGTAAGGTAACGGTCGAGAAAAGATAATCGTTTCCTGATCGTAATCATGTCAGTTTCCTTTTAATTGTTCTTCATAAAATCTTTTAAATTCAACCTGGATTTCATCCCTGACCCGCCTGAAAACTTGCATCACCTCCTCCTCGCTTCCGGCAGCTTCTGCCGGGTCGTCGAATCCGATATGCAGCCTGTGCCTGACCTTTCCGGTAAAGGCAGGGCAACTTTCGTTTGCGCCCCCACATACCGTTATGACGTAGTCGAAACTCCGGTCGAGATACTGATCAACAATTTTGGGACGGCGATCACTGATATCGACCCCGAGCTCTGCCAT
>CAZHYA010000081.1:8579-8897 GCA_964536525.1 uncultured Bacteroidales bacterium
GGAAGGGCTCGTTCCCGCCGAAAAAACCTCCAGCCGCTCGTCGAACGAGCTCAGAAAACCCTCAGCCATCTGGCTGCGGCATGAATTGCCGGTGCATAGGATCAGAATTTTCATATTCTCCATTTTTTGATGGTCTGTAACGAATTTGATTGTATTATTTATTCATCAAATGCACCTCATATAACGCCATAGATCAATCCGCTCAACGTGGCCATGGCAATCACCAGGGCGACATAAACAAGTGTTTTCTGCGTTCCGATAACACCCCGGATCACCAGGATATTGGGTAGCGACAATGAGGGACCGGCCAGTAACAGG
>CAZHYA010000082.1:0-7472 GCA_964536525.1 uncultured Bacteroidales bacterium
AGGCAGTTGCCGATATGGTATTCGAGGCATACCCTGAACTTACCGGCCTCGATGTTCTTGCGGCTTAGGTTGTGCTTGCAGTTGCGAAGGGGATACAGCGAGCGGATCAGGTCGAGGATGGTATGCATCATCTTGCCCGAAGCGTAGGGCCCGAAATATTCGGAGCCGTCGTCGACAATGTTCCTGGTGGGGAAGATGCGCGGGAAACGTTCATTCCGGATGCATATCCAGGGGTAGGTCTTGTCGTCCTTCAGCATGATGTTGTAGCGGGGCTGATACTTCTTGATCAGGTTGTTCTCGAGCAGCAGCGCATCCAGCTCGGTGCCGGTCACGATATGGTGGATGTCGGCGATCTTCCTGACCATCACCGAGATCTTGCCGCTGAACGAATGGTCCTTATTGAAGTAAGAGGCCACCCGTTTTTTCAGGTTCCTGGCTTTCCCGATATAGATGATGGTCCCCCTTTCGTCGAGGAACTGGTAGATGCCGGGCTTACCCGGCAACACCTTCACCAGCTTTTCGAGCTCCGTGTCGGGCCTGGCAGGCATTATCCTTTAATGGTTTTATCCCTGAGTCCGTCCCAGCCCTGTGCCTTCAGGGCGATCGACATGCCGTCGGGCGTAACGAGGTTCATGCCGGCAGCGGCCTCCGTCATATGTCCGATGACGGAGATGCCGGTAATATCCCTGATCTTCTCATGGTCGCCCGGGCTGAGGGTGAACAGCAGTTCATAGTCCTCGCCCCCGTTCATCACGGCGGTGTTGGGGTCGATCTGGAATTCGGCGGCCACGTTGATGGTCACCGCATCGACAGGCAGCCTGTCGGTATAGATCTGGCATCCCAGCCCGGAGCCTTTGCAGATGTGCATGATGTCGGAAGCCAGGCCGTCGCTGATGTCGATCATGGCCGTGGGCCTGACCCCCACCCCTTTCAGCATCTTCAACACATCCCCGCGGGCTTCGGGCTTGAGCTGGCGCTCGAGGATATAGTCCATGCCCCCGAGCTCGGGCTGCATGTCGGGATTGGCATTGAAGACCTGCTTTTCCCTTTCGAGCACCAGCAGTCCCATGTAGGCCCCGCCCAGGTCGCCGCTCACACAGATCAGGTCATGCTCGCGTGCGGTGTTGCGATAGACCACCTCCTCCCTTTCGGCGCTCCCGATCACGGTGAGCGAGAGGAACAGGCCGCTGAGGCTGGAGGTGGTGTCGCCACCAACCAGGTCGACCTTATAGCTTTCGCACGCCAGCCTGATGCCCTTGTATATCTCGTCAATGGCTTCCAGCGAGAAACGGTTGGAGAGGGCGATGCTTACGGTGAGCTGCTCCGGTGTGCCGTTCATGGCGAAGATGTCGGAAAAGTTCACCACGGCCGCCTTATAGCCCAGGTGTTTCAATGGTGTGTACGACAGGTCGAAATGCACCCCTTCCACCAGCAGGTCGGTGGAGACCAGGGTCACTTTGTCGCCGTAACTGATCACGGCAGCGTCGTCGCCCACACCGAGGATGCTGCTGCTGTTCCTGAGTTCAATATCCCCGGTGAGGTGGTCGATGAGCCCGAATTCGCCGAGTTCGGATATTTCCGCACGTTGCTTGTCTTTCATGGTTTCAATTATCTTATGCGAAATTACCAAAAAAAATCATGCAAGGCTGAAGGCGTCAGGCAATGGACGATGGGCGGGATACCATTAGGCCCTGAACAAAGCCTTTCCTGCTTTGTTGTAATCATAAGGTGCAATGCAACCGTAAAAGGCCATGATATCGTGAACATTTAAATGCCAAAAAAGCATAACTTTGCGGGTTGCACCCTCAACAGTAATATTAAGGGCATCATCATATGCAGGACGAGAAGAACAGGATCATTGACGAGGTTACGCAGTCGGAATACAAATACGGCTTCGTGACCGATATCGAGATGGAAACGACCCCCAGGGGGCTGAACGAGGACATCATCAGGTTCATCTCTGCGAAGAAGAACGAACCGGAGTTCATGCTTGAGGCCCGTTTGAAGGCCTATCGTCACTGGCTCACCATTAAGGAGCCCGTCTGGGCACATGTGAAATATCCCCCGATCGATTACCAGGACATCATCTACTATGCGGCCCCGAAGCGCAAACCCGAACTGAAAAGCCTCGACGAGGTCGACCCGGAATTGCTTGAAACCTTCAACAAGCTGGGCATCTCCCTCGAAGAGCAGAAGCGGCTCTCCGGCGTGGCCGTCGACGCGGTGATGGACAGCGTGTCGGTGAAGACCACCTTCAGCGAGACCCTGGAGAAGTACGGTATTATCTTCTGTTCGTTCAGTGACGCGGTACAGAAGCATCCCGGACTGGTAAAAAAATACATGGGCACTGTGGTGCCCTATACCGATAATTATTTCGCCGCGCTGAACTCGGCGGTATTCAGCGACGGCTCGTTCTGCTATATCCCCAAAGGGGTGCGATGCCCCATCGAGCTCTCGACCTATTTCAGGATCAACGCTGCCAACACCGGGCAGTTCGAGCGGACCCTGATCGTGGCGGAGGAAGGCAGCTATGTAAGCTACATGGAAGGCTGCACCGCCCCCATGCGCGATGAGAACCAGCTGCATGCCGCCATCGTGGAGATCATCGCCCACGACGATGCAGAGGTAAAATATTCCACCGTGCAGAACTGGTATCCGGGCAACAAGAAGGGCGAGGGCGGCATCTATAATTTCGTGACCAAGCGCGGCCTGTGCAAGGGCAGGAATTCAAAGATCTCATGGACACAGGTGGAGACCGGCTCGGCCATCACCTGGAAATACCCGTCGTGTATCCTTATGGGCGACAATTCGGTGGGTGAATTTTACTCCGTGGCCGTGACCAATAACTACCAGCAGGCCGACACGGGTTCCAAGATGATCCATATCGGCAAGAACACCAGAAGCACCATCATCTCAAAGGGTATTTCGGCAGGCCACAGCAACAACAGTTACCGCGGCCTGGTACGGATACTGAAGAACGCCCACAATGCCAGGAACTTCTCTCAATGCGACTCGCTGCTGCTGGGCGACAAATGTGGTGCGCACACCTTCCCCTATATCCAGACGGAGAACCAGTCGGGCATCGTGGAACATGAGGCCACCACCTCCAAGATCTCCGAAGAGCAGATGTTCTATTGCAACCAACGCGGCATCGACACCGAAAGTGCCATCGGCCTCATCGTGAACGGCTATGCCAAGGAGGTCCTGAACAAGCTGCCGATGGAGTTCGCCGTGGAAGCACAGAAGCTGCTGTCGATCAGTCTGGAAGGAAGCGTGGGATGATGAATATTGAATCAGGAACAAGGAACAGGGAATAAGAGTGAGAATAAGAATAAGAATAAGAAGGAAGAAGTTATTTAATTAAAAATTAAGCATTCAAAATTCAAAACTATCATAATGCTACTAAAGATAGAAGACCTACACGTTTCGATAGACGGCAAGGAGATCGTCAGGGGGCTTGACCTGGAGGTGAACGCCGGTGAAACGCATGCCATCATGGGGCCTAACGGCACAGGAAAGAGCACGTTGGCGCTGGCCATTGCAGGCAGGGAAGGCTATGATGTCACGCGCGGGAAGATCATCTACAAGGGGAATGACATCACGGAAGTTTCGCCTGAAGAGCGGGCCCGCGAGGGCATCTTCCTCGGCTTTCAATACCCTGTGGAGATCCCGGGCGTAAGCATCACCAACTTCATGCGCACGGCCCTCAACGAGATCAGGGAGTACAGGAAGCTGCCTCCCCTCTCAGCGTCCGAATTCCTGGCCAGGATGGAAGAAAAGAAGGAGCTCCTGGAGATCCATTCCAAGCTGACCAACAGAAGCGTGAACGAAGGCTTTTCGGGAGGTGAAAAGAAAAGGAACGAGATCTTCCAAATGGCCATGCTGGAACCTACCCTTTCGGTCCTCGACGAGACCGACTCGGGGCTCGACATTGATGCCCTGAAGGTGGTGGCCAACGGAGTGAACAAGCTCAAGACAAAAGACAATGCCTTCGTGGTGATCACCCACTATCAGCGCCTCCTCGAATATATCGTTCCCGATTTTGTGCATGTGCTCTACGATGGACGGATCGTGATGTCGGGGGGTAAGGAGCTGGCTATCGAACTGGAAAACAAGGGTTACGACTGGATAAAAAAAGAACTGGCATAAGCGATGAAGACCATGGAACCCATAGTGCTCAAGCAAAAACTTGAAAGGCTGTTCGTCGAAAACCGGGAACAGATCTCCAGGCACGACCCTGCGGGCATCGGCAGTACCAGGGATTCAGCCATGGAATTATTCTCCAGGGAAGGATTCCCGCACAGGAAGATGGAAGACTGGCAAAATACCGACCTTAGCGAGACATTGAAGAAGGATTATGCCACAATGTTCAGCCCCGGCCACGGCGACCTGAGCATCGACGAGGTGTTCAAATGCAACATCCATGAGCTGGAAACCGAACAGATCTCATTGCTCAACGGATGGTACATCGATACCAAAAAACCCCTCGAAAAGCACGACAATGGCGTGATCGCGGGCAGCCTGGCAGCAGCCATGGAGGAGTACCCCGGGATCTTCGAAACCCATTACGGCAAATATGCAGATCAGAACAAAGACGGGCTCCATGCCCTCAACCTGGCTTTTGCCCAGGATGGCTTCTTTATATATGTGCCTGATAACGTGGTAGTTGACAAGCCCATGCAGATGGTCAGCATCATCAACTGGGAACAGGAGCTTTTCATCCAGACACGCAACCTGGTGATCCTTGGCCGGAACAGCAGCATGACCATGGTGCATTGCGACGACTCCACCAACGAAAAGGCCATGTTCAAGAATGCCGTTACGGAGGTCTTCATTGATGAGGGTGCAAGGCTGGAGCATTACAAGCTGCAGAACCTCAATAACCAGTCGACACTCATCAACAACACCTGGTTCAGGCAGATGAAAGGCAGCAGCCTGAAGTCGAATGCCATCACCCTCAATGGCGGGCTGATCAGGAACTATACCCACAGCGTGCTCGACGGTGAGGGGGCCAGTGCGGAGGTCTATGGTGTTTACCTAATGGATCGCAAACAGCATGTCGACAACCAGGTCTTTATCGACCATGCCAAACCCAACTGTTACAGCAACGAACTTTTCAAGGGCATCCTGGATGAAGAGGCCAGTGCAGCTTTCAACGGGCACATCATGGTGAGGAAAGACGCACAGAAGACCAATGCCTACCAGAACAACAAAAACATCCTGCTGACCGACACGGCAAAAGCACACGCCAAGCCATTCCTTGAGATCTACGCCGACGATGTGAAATGTTCGCATGGCGCCACCGTGGGGCAGCTCGACACGGAGGCCTTGTTCTATCTCCGGCAGCGGGGTATCTGCGAAGCCAACGCCCGGCTGTTGCTGATGTATGCCTTTGCCGGCGAGGTAATCAACAAGATCGGCATCGAAGCCATGAAGTCACGTGTCGACGATATGGTGAAAAAACGGCTCAAAGGCGAGTTACATATCTGCGACACCTGCGCCCTGCACTGCGAAGGGCCCAACAAGGAGATCCTCTTCGAGATCGACATGACGAAAGTATAGATCCGGGATGCCGGAAGGCATTTTTATCAATTCCTTAACCAAATATAGGCATTCAGCGAACTCGCGAGCAGCAGCCAGATGAGGTATGGCAGCGCCAGCACGCTCTTCCACTGCATATCCTTCAGCCCGTAAATGAAGAACCAGCCCACCACGATGGTCAGCAGTATGATCACGACCAGCCCGGGGGCCGGCAGATGGTAACGAAAAAATACGGCATTCCACGAAACGTTGAGGACCCACTGGATGATAAAAAGGATGATGAGCAGGTTGAGATGCTTCAACTCCGTGGCATAGGCCATATAAAATGAAAAGCAGAGCATGATGGTGAACCAGGCCACCCCGAAGAGCCAGCCCGGGGGTGTCCAGGGTGCGATCTCCAGCCCCCGGTACCATTCCGACCTGGCCCCTTCGCCCTGCAGAAAACCTCCGAGCAGCAGGGCACCGAAATTCAGGAGCATGAATACAACCAGTTTCTGATAAAAACCCATTTCAACGATATTTTCCCAAATTAAACCTATGATGTTTCTTCCTGCCGAAATTAATAAAATACTCCGGACTATTGATATTCAATCAATAAACATATATTTTCCGGCCTGAGGCCAAAAGTTAGGGCCCCGGCTTGAACATTCACATACAAATGTCGTATTTTTGTCGCAGCAATATTTTCAACGTGGCATTTGACATAAAAAAAATCCGCAGCGATTTTCCCATCCTGAAAAGGGAAGTGTATGGTAAGCCGCTGGCCTATCTCGACAATGCAGCCACAACCCAGAAACCGCAAGTGGTCATCGACCGCATCGCCGAGTATTATTCCAGTGAGAACTGCAACATTCACAGGGGGGTACACTACCTCAGCCTTGTTGCCACCACGGCCTTTGAAGAGGCCAGGGAGCACGTGGCCCGCTTCTTGAACGTTGCCGACAAGGACGAGATCGTCTTCACCAAGGGAACCACGGAATCGGTGAACCTCGTGGCCACTGCCCTGGGGCGCAACGTTGTGAATAAGGATGATGAAGTGCTTATCACCGGCATGGAGCACCACAGTAACCTGGTCCCATGGCAGATGCTGTGTCACGAACGCAAGGCTAAACTCAGGGTAGTGCCTTTCAACGACCGTGGTGAGATTGACCTTCATGCTTATGAGAGGATGCTCGGAGCCAGGACCAGGATCGTGGCCCTGGCTCACGTTTCCAATGCCCTGGGAACCATCAACCCTGTGAAAGAAATGATATCGCTGGCGCACAAACAAGGTGTGCCGGTGCTGATCGACGGGGCCCAGGCGATTTCGCACCTGCATGTCGACGTTACAGATCTCGACTGTGATTTTTACTGTTTCTCAGGCCATAAGGTCTATGCCCCCATGGGGGTGGGCGTGCTTTATGCAAAAAAGAAGCATCTTGAAAGCATGGCTCCCTATCAGACCGGCGGGGAGATGGTTGACCGTGTCAGCTTCTTCGAGACCACCTTCAACGAGGTGCCCTTTAAGTTTGAAGCCGGCACACCCAACGTGGAGGCTGTGCTGGGACTGGATGCGGCCCTGACATACATTGAAGAGATCGGCATCGCCGATATTGCCGCTCATGAGGCGGACCTTCTGGCGTATGGCACCTGTAAGCTTAAGGAGATCGAAGGCCTGCAGATCTACGGGACGGCAAGCGAAAAAACAGGCGTGCTGTCTTTCACCATAGGCGACATCCATCCTTACGATGCAGGGACCATCATCGACAGGTTCGGCGTGGCGGTGAGGACCGGGCACCATTGTGCCCAGCCGGTGATGGACCATTACGGCATACCCGGAACGGTAAGGGCTTCATTTGCCATATATAACACGAAGGAAGAGATCGACCAGCTTGTGGCAGGCATCCGGCAAAAGGGCAGCAGGCCCGTGCTTATCTGGCAGACCGGGGATT
>CAZHYA010000082.1:7482-8883 GCA_964536525.1 uncultured Bacteroidales bacterium
CATCAATGAGTTCAGCCATTTCGACGACTGGATGGACCGATACAATCACCTGATAGAGATGGGTAAAAGCTGTCCGATGATCGATGACAAATACAAGTCCAAGAATTATCTCATCTCAGGCTGCCAGTCGAGGGTGTGGCTGCACGCCTCCATGGAGGATGGACGGATCATCTTCACTGCCGACAGCGACGCAGTGATCACCAAAGGTATCGTGAACCTGCTCATCAGGGTCTTCAGCGGGCAGACACCGGACGATATCCTTGACGCTGACACCACATTCATTGATAAGATCGGGCTGAAGGAGCACCTTTCGCCCACCCGCTCCAACGGGCTCATGTCCATGATCAAGCAGATAAAGCTCTATGCCCTGGCATTTAAGACCAAGGCCCAATCGAAGGAGGACCGGTAAGATGATCAAAAAGAACATTGAAAAGAACATCATCCATAAGCTGAAAACCGTTTTCGACCCGGAGATCCCCGTCGACATTTATGAATTGGGGCTCGTTTACGAGATCAACGTAAAGGACGACGGCAAGGTACATATCCTGATGACGCTCACGAGCCCAAACTGCCCTGTGGCCGAGAGCCTGCCGGCAGAGGTAAAGCAGAAGGCCGAAGAGGCAGAAGGTGTGGAAGAAGCAGAGGTGGAACTCACTTTCGACCCTCCCTGGGACATGGACATGCTCTCGGACGAGGCCAGGCTTGAGCTTGGCATGCTGTAGTGCCCGAAATGCCGGCACCCTGAACGCGCAGCCGGTATCATTTTTCATGTTAACTTTGCAGGCTACCATTAAGATCTGTGCAGATGAACACTGAGGCAGGAAAACTGTTACCATCCATTCACAACCCCGACGATCTCAAGAAGCTGAAAGAGAATCAGCTTCCCGGGCTCTGCCGCGAGCTCAGGGAGTTCATCCTCGACGAAACCTCCCATAACCCCGGTCACCTTGGTGCCAGCCTGGGCACCGTTGAGCTTACCGTGGCCATACACTATGTGTTCGACACCCCATACGACAAGGTGATCTGGGATGTCGGCCACCAGGCCTATGCGCACAAGATCCTCACCGGGCGCCGCGACCTGTTCCACACCAACAGGAAGAAAGACGGCATCAGCGGCTTCCCCAGGATGGAAGAGAGTGAATATGATGCCTTTGGTACCGGCCACTCATCCACTTCCATATCGGCAGCCCTGGGCATGGCCACTGCTTCGGCCCTGACGGAGGATAACGGCCGGCTGCACATTGCCGTGATCGGCGACGGGGCCATGACCGGCGGCATGGCCGTAGAAGCCATGAACAACGCGGGGGTTTCCAATGCCAACCTCCTGGTGATCCTGAATGATAACGCTCTGCAAATATCTCATGCATATTTCTTTTTATATCGGGGTCTGCCCACAGCTCA
>CAZHYA010000083.1:0-7779 GCA_964536525.1 uncultured Bacteroidales bacterium
CATAGGTAATGCCGACTCATACAAAGCCTTGCTGTGGTCGTCGCTATCGGGGGTGCTCGTGGCCATGGCCCTGACGCTGGGCCAGCGTATCCTAAACCTGAAAGAAAGTATCGACAGCCTTATCAATGGCTTCAGGACAATGCTCACTGCCGTGCTCATCCTGATCCTGGCGTGGTCGGTGGCGCTGATCACCGAGCACATGCATACGGCAACCTTCATCTCGAACAGCATGCTCGAAATGTCGCTACCGCCCTACTTCGTCCCGGCCATCACCTTTATCCTTGCTGCGCTGGTGTCGTTCTCCACAGGCTCGTCGTGGGGCACCATGGCCATACTATACCCGCTGATATTACCGGCAACATGGCTCATCACAAGCGAATACGGCATGGAATACGACAACGCCATGCTCATCTTTCACAATGTCGTAGCCTGCGTGCTTACGGGTTCGGTACTGGGCGACCACTGCTCACCCATATCCGACACCACCATCCTCAGTTCGCTGGCCAGTTCCTGCAATCATATCGATCATGTGCGCACACAGCTTCCGTATGCACTTACCGTTGGCCTTGTGGCTATCGTCGGAGGCACGCTGCCGGCAGCCTACGGGGTATCGTCGTACATCCTTTTCCCGGCAGGGCTGTTGCTGCTCTTCCTTGCCATCGTGATCATGGGAAGGAAAACACAGCTTTCATGAGCCAGGCCTGTTCCACACAGGCAAGGATAATCAAAACGCTATAAGTTTGTATCCGATCATCAAAAGTCGTATATTTGTGCAAAACCCTCTTACCGATAAATGCGATCCGGCTACCCGATATCCCGGGTAGGTTTTTAATGCTGCGGATTAATCACGGATGCGATCATAACATTTTGCCGTTAATTTCGTATAAAAAACCTGAGCCCCCGATAGGATTATGATCGGATGTTGCACACAGCCCGCTGCTGATGTGGTCGATGCTCCGGGCAAACATCCTTGCAGATCGGCTAATGGTTTAATGTCATCGTTTTTGGCGATATGACAGAGCGGATAAGGAAAATAAACGAGATCATCGAAGGCATATCTTCTTTTGAGGACTTCCTGGCACTCAAGCAGGAGATCATGGGAGAAGTGCACGAAAGTGAGCGTGACAGGCAGATGCTCAGCTTTAAGTATGACCGTCTGCTTAAGGATAAGAATGTCCTGAATTCGCTGCTGAAAAAAACCACTGAAGACCTTAAACGGGCTGTTGAAGCACTCCGGACGCGTGCCGAGGAGCTCAGCATACTGCTTTCCACCATCCCTGCACTGGTTTATTTCAAAGATACCAACCTGAAGTACATCCTGGTAAACAAGTCGTTCGAGCGTTTTGTCAACCTTCCCTTCTACGGGATACAGGGTAAAAAGGTGGAAGAGCTCATTCCCGAATACAAGACGAACAATTACGAGGAAATGGAGCTGGAGGTGATCCAGTCAGGTTTACCCCTTTACAACATAGAGGAGACGATCAAAAAAGACGGCAAGCAGGTGTGGCTTACGACCAACCTTGCCCCCTACCGCGACAACGATGGCGAAATTATCGGTCTGGTGGGCATCTCATGGGATATCACTTTCAGGAAGAAATATGAGGATGAGTTGCGTGAGGCCAAGGAGCAGGCCGAGGAAGGCACCAGGGCCAAGAGCGAGTTCCTTGCCAACATGTCGCATGAGATCCGCACGCCGATGAACGGCATCATCGGGATGGCCGAGATCCTTAAGCAGGCCAACCTCGGTGAACAGGAAAAAGAGAACCTCGAAATATTGATCTCGTCAACCCGCAGCCTTCTCTCACTGGTCAACGACATTCTTGATATTTCGAAGATAGAGGCAGGGAAGGTCGAACTGGAGATTGAAGACTTCGGGATCAGGAAAATACTGAAGGACATAGAAAATATCATGTATATCAAGGCTGAGGAAAAGGCCCTCGATTACAAGACCTTTATCAGCCAGGGTGTCCCTGAATTTATGCGGGGAGACCCTTCCAGGCTGAAACAGATCATCCTTAACCTTGTCAACAATGCCGTAAAGTTCACTTTAAAGGGCCACGTATACATATTTATCGAAACAAGGGAAACCGACGACCATAAGCTTTTACTTGAGGTCAGGGTGGAAGATTCAGGCATCGGCATCTCGGAAGAAGGGAAAAAGCATCTTTTCCAGTTGTTTTCGCAGGTAGATACCTCCACAACCAAAAATTACGGGGGCACCGGGCTTGGCCTCTCCATCGCCAGGCGGCTTGTGACCCTCATGAACGGCGAGATCGGCATGGAAAGCGAACAGGACAGGGGCTCCACCTTCTGGTTCACGGCCATGCTCGAAACGAGTGAACGGACGACAAGCGTGCCCGAACCCTTCGATAAGGTACCGGCATTTGAAGGGATACCTGTTAAAATGCTGAATATCCTGCTTGCCGAAGACAATGAGATAAACCAGAAGATCATACAATACAGCCTGACCAATGCCGGATATCAGGTCGACATTGCCAGGAACGGCCAGGAAGCCATTGATATGTATCACAAAGGGAAATACGACCTGGTGCTAATGGATGTACAAATGCCGATCCTCGATGGCTATGAAGCCACCGCCCACATCAGGGAAGTCGAGAAAGCCCTGGTCAATGGCAATCGTCACACCCCTATTGTAGCCCTCACGGCCAACGCCATGAAGGGTGACCGCGAAAAATGCCTGGAGGCAGGCATGGATGAATACCTGAGCAAGCCCTTCACGCCCAACGACCTGATCAGCATGATCAGGAGCGTGACCGACTGATGCGACCGCTTTCACCTCCCATAGGCTTTTGAGCTGACAGGCTCCCGATTTACACTTACGAAGATCAAAGATATTGTTGTACTTTTGGGGTTTTACCAACACCGGCATCATGGAATTGCACTGGATTGAAATCGTATCCCTGATCGTGGCAGGGCTCATGGTTGGCTTCATCAATACCCTTGCCGGCGGCGGGTCGATCATCTCCCTGTCGGTGCTGATGGTGCTTGGCCTCCCCGCCAACATTGCCAACGGCACAAACCGCATAGCCATTGCCGTGCAGACCCTGGCCGCCACAGGCAGTTTCAGGCAGCAAAAAGTGCTCGACGCACGCAAGGGGATCATCCTCGGGGTCCCCGCACTGCTAGGTTCCATTGCAGGCGCCTATATAGCCGTCGACATCAACGAAAACATTTTTGAAAAGGCCATCGCGGTGATCATGCTGGTGATGCTTGTCTTTATCATCTATAAACCACAGCGATGGCTCTCCGGAAGAGATGAGCTCGTAAAGAAAAAGACCAGTTTTCTGCAGGTAATCCTTTTCTTCTTTATTGGTGTTTACGGCGGTTTTATCCATATGGGAGTGGGCTACTTCCTCCTGATGGCCCTGGTGTTCGGCATAGGTTACGACCTGGTAAAAGCCAACGCGGTGAAGGTGATGATCGTGCTGATATACACTCCTTTCGCCCTGGCCATATTCCTGATCTACGGGCAGGTGAACTGGGAGTATGGGCTCACCCTCACCGTTGGCAACGTGGTTGGCGCGATCATCGCCTCACGCCTTGCGGTAAAGAAAGGTGTCAACTTTGTGCGTTGGGTCATCGTGGTGGTAATCCTGCTCACATCAGGGCACCTCTTCGGACTTTACAATATCAGGGCAGCGGCTGAAGCGATCATCCACGGCAAGAAGCCGGCACAACAGCAGGAATGGGTGCTGGTGGTACACGGCGGCGCCGGCGCCGGAACCCCTGAAAGTATCAATGCCGAAAGCCAGGAAGCATATATGGATGCCATCCTGCATGCCCTGGATACAGGAAGTTATATACTTGCAGGCGGAGGCAGCAGCCTCGATGCCGTAGAAACGGTGATCAATCTCATGGAAGACTGTCCGCTGTTCAATGCCGGGAGGGGTGCAGTGTTCACTGAACAGGGCAAAAACGAGCTCGATGCCTCCATCATGGATGGCCGCGACAGGGATGCCGGAGCGGTGGCCGGAGTAAGCAACATTAAAAATCCGATATCTGCCGCCAGGCTCGTCATGACCTCTTCGCCGCACGTAATGCTTATCGGGCAGGGAGCTGAAAAGTTTGCCTCAGGGCACGGGCTTGAACCGGTTGACACATCATGGTTTTTTACAGAAAGCCGCTGGAACAGCCTTCAGAGGATCAAAGAGAAAGCCCAAACACAAAAACACGGAACCGTGGGCGCCGTTGCGCTCGACATACACGGGAACCTTGCCGCAGGCACCTCCACGGGAGGCATGACGAATAAAATGCATGGACGGGTGGGTGATGCGCCCTTGATCGGAGCGGGCACCTTTGCCGACAACAAAACCTGCGCAGTTTCGGCAACGGGTCACGGCGAATACTTCATCAGGAATGTGGTATCCTATGATATCTCGGCACTCATGGAATACGGAGGCCTGTGCCTGTCAGAAGCAGCCGACAGCGTGATCTTCGGGAAGCTGAAGCCGGCAGGGGGGTATGGCGGCATCATTGCCGTCGACCGTCAGGGCAACATTGCCATGCCATTCAGCACCTCCAGCATGATCAGGGGTTATGTCACTTCAGGCGGAAAAACAGGAAGGTATATTTTCGATGAGCCCTGATCCACGGGGCCATCATATCACTTATCTTGCCGGGTTATCAGCTATTGCCCTTCATACTGCTCGATCTCATCATTGAAATACACCAGCTCCACTCCGGCATCCCTGAAAAGTTCCTCCGACTCGCGGCCGGCATGATATTTCTTCTCGCACACCACCCGTTCGATGCCGCAGTTGATGATGAGCATGGCGCATGTCCGGCAGGGCGTCATCTTGCAGTATAACGTACCCCTGTCGAGGGCTATGCCTCTGCGTGCAGCCTGGCATATGGCATTCTGCTCGGCATGGACGGTGCGGACACAATGCTGGGTTACACTGCCATCTTCGTGGTAAACCTTTTTAAACAAATGGCCAACTTCATCACAATGAGGAATCCCCTTCGGGGAACCTACATAACCGGTCCCCAACACCTGCCGGTCTCTGACGATCACACCTCCGCTTCTCCCCCTGTCGCAGGTGGCGCGCCTGGCGGCTGCATTGGCGAGATCCATAAAATACTCGTCCCATGACGGGCGAATGTGGTCATTCTTTCCGTTTGCCATGTGCTATTTCCGTTTTTATCTCGTCCATGACCCTCTTCACGCGCCCGAGCAACTCCTTTATCGTGCCATTGTTGTTGAATCTGTAATCGGCCATCTCGATGCACCGGGTAATGTTCTGACGGGTGGGGTCGTCCGACTGCATCTCCCTGACCTCATTGGCCATGAACTCCTTAAAACTTACCTTATCGGTCTCTGATGCGCGTTTCCTGATCCTGTTGTACCGTTTCCGGGGATCGGCATCCACTGCCAGCAGATAAAAATGAGGCTTCCGCTTCAACGCCAGAACCTCGCCCGGCGTGCGGATGCTCTCGATCACGCAATCATGGCCAAACTCATTGGCACGGTCGTAAAGCTGGTCGGTAATATAGGAAGGGCCATAGGCCCCCCTTAATTTGTTTGCAAGCACCGTCATGGAATCCCTGTTTTCGGGCATGCCCAGCTTCTTCATCTCCTCAAGCAGAAAACCACGAACCGAAAAATGGTAGAAATCTTCTTCATTGACAAGGTAGTCGACGATGGTGCCTTTCCCCGCACCCAGGGTGCCGGTGATGCCGATGATGATCATGTCGAAATTTTATACAAAAGTAATCATTAGAACTCATTCTCAGCAATCACATAGCTCCCATCCCCCATCTTCTGTCCCAAACCCCCCATTCCCCTTTTCCTTTTTCCTTTTTCCTTATTCCACAACCACCGCTATGCGCTCCCCGCAATGCATACAGCAGGCATTCTCATCCAGCCCCACGATTTTCGTCAGGTATCCGTCGCGATGGATCAATAATTCGCCGCATTTCGGGCAGAACGTGTCCCGCCCGGTATCGGTCCGCATATTCCCCAGGTAGACATAATGCAGGTACTCGCGGGCAATGCCGTAGAAGCGCATAAGCAGTTTCTCGGTAGTGGCATTATGGATAAGTTTATAGGTGGGGAAGAAACGTGAAATGTGCAAGACGGTATCGTGACCCAGCTCTTTAACCAGCCACTCCATCATCTTCCGGAAGTCCGTTTCATCATCGTTCTCATCCGGGATCAGCAGGTTGGTGACCTCGAGGTGCCTGCCTGCATTTCTGATCGTCCTGAGGCTTTCAAGCACCGGAGCCAGCGACGAGGAAGTAAGATGGCGGTAAAACGATTCAGTGAAGGCTTTCAGGTCAACACTGAAGGCATCGATCAAAGGCAGCAACTCTTTCAGGGGTTCAGGATTAATATATCCGTTGGTGACCATCACATTTTTCAAGCCCTGATCACGGGCCCTGGCTGCGATGTCGAACATGTATTCGAACCATACTGCAGGCTCGTTATAGGTGTATGCAATGCCCAGGTTATCAGGTTCGGAGAGCGCAAGGCTCACGATGTTCTCCGGACTGTAATGCCTGAGTGAGGGGTATTCCTTCACCGAAGACTGCGATATTTCCCAGTTCTGGCAGAAACGGCAATGCAGGTTACAGCCAACCGTTCCAACAGAAAAGATATTCCTTGCGGGATAATAATGGTAAAGAGGCTTCTTTTCGATGGGATCGGAATGAAGTGAACAGACCAGTCCGTAATTATCGCTCATCAGCTGTCCGCCCGCATTGGTCCTCACCCTGCAGATGCCTGTCTGTCCGGGTTTCAGCAAACAATTATGCGGGCATAGTGTACAGCGCACCTTCTGTTCCGACTCCTTAACAAAGTATCTGGCAAGCATCCCTTCGTCCATGATCAATACCCTTTCTCCTTTAACCTGTCGACCCATTTTTCGGCAATGAGCCCCCTGTAGTTCATCATCGCGTTAATCAACAGCGAAGGATCGGTGTTGACAAGCACATTTGCCCTGTGCTCGGGACGGATGAAACGCATCTCCACGGCCTGGTCGAGCCATGCGATCAGATGATCGTAAAAGTTATCGATGTTCAATATCCCGACAGGTTTATGTATAATCCCGAGCTGATTCCAGCTTAGCATCTCGAACAATTCATCCATGGTACCGAGCCCTCCCGGCAGGGTAACAAAACCATCAGACAGTTCGTCCATGACCCGCTTACGTTCCTGCATATCTTTCACCACCAGCGTCTCTGTCAGCCCTGCATGGAGGATCTCCTTTTCGGCAAGTTTGCCTGGCATCACCCCGATCACCTCACCGCCTGCCAGCAGCATCCTGTCGGCGATCACCTTCATCAAACCGATGTTGGCACCGCCATAAACCAGGCCAATCCTGTTCGTCACCAGGATGTCGGCAAGCATGGCCGCCTGCTCTGCATAGATATCCCTGATCCCCCTGCTGGAGCCACAAAATACACAGATCTTCTTCATAAAACGGGTCAATTATTGGATTTGGTTTGGAGCTGTTCTTTAACGAAAAAGCTTACCTTTGTGCTTACCAAAGATAGATAAATAAAGCATGGACGGCTTATATCCGCTAAAATTCCATCCTGTCTTCAAGGAGAAGATATGGGGAGGTGAGAGGATCAGGACGGTGACAGGGCTCGACTTTTCCCCCCTGCCCAACTGTGGGGAGGCCTGGCTGCTATCAGGCGTCGAAGGCAGCCCAAGCGTGGTGGCCAATGGCTATCTAGCCGGCAATGAGCTTAACGAGCTGCTTGAAAGGCTGTGAAATTAAATCTAAATCCATATTTGAAAGGAATTGGAATACT
>CAZHYA010000083.1:7818-8857 GCA_964536525.1 uncultured Bacteroidales bacterium
AGGAGAAAGATCGGACGCGGCAAGACAGAGCTCTGGTATGTGATCCATGCCGAAAAGGATGCACAACTCATCAGCGGATTTAACAGGAAGGTAACCAAGGATGAATACCTTGAACACCTGCATGGCAGGAAACTGCCCGATATTCTGAATTATGAAAAAGTGTCGGATGGGGATGTGTTCTTCATGCCTGCCGGAAGGGTGCATTCACTGGGGCCCGGCATCCTGCTTGCAGAGATACAGGAAACATCCGATATCCCCCTCGGGTCGTTTGACCTCTTTAATCTTTATCTGGATCTTCTTTTTGGCCAGTTTTTGCAGCCGGGCGCCTATCTTTTCGATATTGGAACCCTTTGCACCGATTATGATCCCGGGCCGGGAAGTCTTTACTACAATAGTGATGCGCTGGGGATGACGAATGATCTCGATATCGGAAATCTCGGCTCCCTTGGCTTCGGGACATTTCTCCAGCTCTTTCCTGAGTTTCAGATCCTCGTGAAGAGTATCAACATAATCACGCGGATCCACATACCACTTAGATTTCCAGGTCTTGTTTATACCTAAACGCAGTCCTATCGGATTAACCTTTTGCCCCATCTATTCCCCCATGCTTCCTATCTCATCGACGACAACTGAAATATGACTCATCCTTTTTAAAAGGATATCTCTTCTCCCGCGTGCCCTCGGCCAAACCCGTTTCATCCGGGGACCGTCATTAATCAGGAGCTGCTTTATAAACAAGCCCTCTTCATCCAGCTTCTTGTTTATGATGTTCTCAACAGCGATGGAGGCGTGGTCGGTTCCCGGCTGCCAGAGCACGTCTTTGCCCTTCATGCGGTTGTATCGAACCAACATGTCTTGCAGCGTAAAGGTCAAACCGTGGCCGATGTGCAGGTTCCCCGAGGGATACGGGAGCATCGTCAGCGCGTAATATTTCTGCCGGTCATGGTCGATCACCGACCGGTAGAGGCTGGTCTCTTTCCATTTCTTATGCCATTTCGCCTCGATCGCGACCGGGTTATAAGCTTTTGCCATGACTCTT
>CAZHYA010000084.1:0-2755 GCA_964536525.1 uncultured Bacteroidales bacterium
GGGCGCCACGACAGCCTGGCCACGTATCTATATTACAGGAATCATTATTGGGATTATATCGATCTGGGTGATGACAGGTTTTTGAGAACACCGGTATTTCATCGAAAACTTGAATTGTATTTCAGTGAAGTGATCCCTGCACACCCCGACAGCATTGTCGGTGAAATTGACAAAATCATCGCGAAAACGAACAACAACGATGAAATGCACGATTACCTGCTGTGGTACTTCACCAATCGCTATGAAACCTCCAATGTGATGGGTTACGACAAGATCTTTGTACATATGGTGGATCATTATTTTACCGGGCGATCATACGACTGGCTTCACCCGACAGTTCAGGAAAACATGATCGCGCATGTAGATAAGCTGCGTAAGCTTCTTATTGGCGAGTACGCCCCGCTGCTGCTGATGGCAGATACCGCAAATAATTTTATAAACCTGCATACGATCGACGCCGAATACCTTGTCATCATCTTCTGGTCAAGTACTTGCGGAGAATGCCGAAATGAATTAAAAGCGCTTAATGATCTGTATCTGGAAACAGATTTCGACCTGAAAGTTTATGCCATCAACACGGATACTTCGTTCTTCAAGTGGAAGGAGTACATAAAAAAACACGAACTCGACTGGGTACATGTGAACGGGAACCTCAGCCTCACGGGCGACTATCATGAAATTTACGACATTTACAGCACGCCTGTGATCTATCTCCTGGATGAGCAAAAGGTGATCATCGCCAAGCGCATTGCAGCAAAAAACATTGCTGCGTTCATGGGAAGGAATAAAAAAGGAAAAACTAATTAATGGTATACTTTATAATATAGAAAATATAATGTATTTTGCAGAACCTTTTAGGCAAGAGCACGTATTAGGAAAAATAGTATAATAAGGCGATACGGCATTAATTACAGGTCATTTCAGGAGTAATGCCGTTAAATAAATAACCAAAATCAAACATGATGATGAAAGCCAACCGCAAATTCAAGAAGGTTTACGTCCTAAACCTTTTCTTTCTCATGGTCTTTTTCATTCTTGGTCAGATGAACTCAAAAGCCCAGTGCAGTGCAAATGCAGCATTTAACGGGTCGCTGGTAGCATGTTCTACCGTGCAGTTTGACGACCTTTCCTGGGCCGCACCCAATTACACCATTGTTGCATGGGATTGGGATTTTGGCGACGGGACCTTTTCCAATGTCCAGAATCCACAGCATGTGTATACCCCTGGCTCCCCTTACATTGTAACGCTGACCGTTACGGCAGACTCATCAGGGGTGACCTGCCAGGACGTTGCCACGGAGGTGGTCATCGTTCCGGGGCTTCCGACAGTCTATTTTACATGGGACCCCGAGCCCACCTGCCTTGGTACGGCCACATATTTTTACGGAACATCGGGAAATCCTATCGTTACCTGGAATTGGGATTTTGGCGACGGGTTCTTTTCAACCATTCAAAACCCGGTACACAACTACCTGCTCCCGGGCAGTTATATGGTCAGCCTGTTGGTAACGGATGTGAACGGATGTTCCGACACGGTTACCCACCAGGTTAACGTGGCTGATACCCCTGACGTGGATTTCACCTTCTCGCCGGATCCTACCTGCCTGAACAGTGTAACTAATTTTTACGGTACCAGTTCGGTGTCATCGATCGTCACTTCTTGGACTTGGGATTTCGGTGACGGTGGTATGGCTTATACCAAGAATGCCATACATACCTATACCTCCCCCGGCACTTACATGGCCACACTCATGATCACCGATACATCGGGATGCAGCAACTCGGTGACCTATCCCGTTGAGGTAAATCCCCTGCCAACGGCCAACTTTTTCCATGACGCCCCGGCCTGCCTTAACGATTCGGTGCACTTTACCAACCTGTCGTCAAGCCCGAACGGATATATTGCCAGATGGGAGTGGGATTTCGGCGACGGGACCAGCCAGACGGTGATCTTCCCCGATGATCCCAATGTAGCACACCTGTATTCCAACCCCGGCACCTTCCAGGTTACCCTGACCGTAACAGATTCCGACAGCTGCACGAACAGCACATTCAGAAATGTGATCATCGTAGCCAACCCCATTGCCGATTTCACCTTCACTCCGGCATGTAACCAGCAACCTGTACAATTTACCGACCTCTCGTCGGAGAACGGAGGAAACAGCCTGGTGAGCTGGTACTGGGAATTTGGCGACCCGGCTTCGGGCGTGAACAATATTTCAACACTTCAGAATCCTTCGCACATCTTTTCTTCGTCAGGAACCTTCGATGTGCTCATGATCGTGACGAATACGGATGGTTGTACCGACACCGTCACCAAACCCGTCACCGTTAATTCATTGCCGAATGTCGTGATAAGCACCGATGCCGACACCATCAGCGTTTATGATGTGGCTAATTTCTATGGTTCAGGCTCTGCGAACATCGTGACCTGGTTCTGGACCTTTGGCGACGGTGATTATGAAGGCTATCGCCATGAAACTAAACCGGAAGAAAAAGTGCATCCGAGCCATTCTTATGCCGATGCCGGTGATTATACCGTGTCGCTTATCGCCTCCGGCTGGGAAAGTACATCCAAGGATACGCTGCTGCTGCCGAATCTGATCGCGATTGACCCGAACTACGCGCCGCTGGCCGTGTTTGCCGGTTCCGAAACGCATGACGGTTATGGCTGGGCCAAAACCATTGACCAGGACGTGTTCAATATCAGTGGTAAAATGACGGCGGATTTGCCGGATGTGGAATGCGTCTACAC
>CAZHYA010000084.1:2765-8813 GCA_964536525.1 uncultured Bacteroidales bacterium
TGTGGAACTTCGGTCCTCCATAACCCTCACCACTCCTACACGTCTCCCGGAGTATACAATATCACGCTGACGGCCATGGACGACCAGGGCTGCGACAGCACAGCCACTTACCAGGTTACCGTCAATCCGCTGCCATATGCCGATTTCAGCACCTCTGCACCCAGCTGCGTAAATTCGCCGGTCGACTTTTTCGATATGTCGTCGGCCCCGAACGGATGGGTGGTTGAGTGGCACTGGTATTTCGGCGACGGAACCGACACCATTGTGTTATTTCCCGATCCTCCTGATGTTACACATACGTATTCTTCGTCCGGATCGTTCATCGCCTCCCTGGTCGTCACCTCCAATGCGGGTTGCCGGGATTCCATCTCGCATGAGGTAGATGTAAGCGTTTCGCCCCAGGCCGACTTTATCGCCGGCGGCCCCCGCTGCGATGGCAACCTCATACAGTTCTTCGACCAGTCGATAGGCTTTGGCACTGACATCCAGGCCTGGAGTTGGAACTTTGACGATCCTGCCTCCGGTTCGAACAATACCTCGAACCTGCAGAATCCATACCACCTCTTCACTGCCCCCGGCACTTACGGTGTGTTCCTTCAGGTGATGAACTCCAACGGATGCTACGACTCCATCACCAAACAGATCGAGATCTACCCGCCTCCACCCGTATATTTCAATATGAATCCTGCAGGTGGCGTATGCCAGAATGTACCGGCAAACTTCAGCGTTGATCCCGACACGACAAATCTCGCCACCATCATCAGCTATTTCTGGGATTTTGGGGATCCTGCCTCCGGAACGAGCGACACCTCCTCATTGCCCAACCCCTCGCACCTTTTCACAACCTTCGGTATTTTTAATGTAAGCCTCACGGTTACCGATACCGCCGGATGTATAAATACAATTGTAAGGCCCATAGAGGTCTTCGAGATCCCGTCAGCAGACTTCAGCTTCTCATCAGCCTGCTTTGGCGACTCAGCATTTTTTACAGATGAATCACTGCCGGGTGCGGCGGTCATCAGTGCGTGGTCATGGAAGTTTAACGACGCCGCCCAGGCACCTGGCGACACTTCCAACCTGCAGAATCCCGGATTCATGTTCTCATCCATCGATGATTACTTTGTACAGCTTACCGTTACCGACAACAATGGGTGTTCCGACACTCACGGTGAATGGGTAGAGGTATTCGACTCCCCAAACGCCAACTATACTTTTACACAGTATTGCAACCCTCCGGGGCTGGTGCAATATCAAAACGCATCAACCGTAGGTACGAGTGGCAGCCCTCTTCAGTCGTGGGAATGGGTGCTCGACGACGGATACTTCTCAACAGAGATCAATCCGGAATACATCTACGATGATGTGGATACTTGTTATATTGTAAGCCTTACGGTGACTGACATGAACCAGTGTTCCGACACCTATGTCGACACGGTTTGCCTCTTTGGCGAGGTCAGTGTCGATTTTGTTGCCGACCAGGTTTGTTTCAGGGAACGTACAAGCTTCCAGGGCAGTTTCCTGCCCGTTTCCGACTCGATTGCCGCATGGCACTGGGACTTTGGCGATGGCTCACCCATCTTCTCCACCCCGCACGATACGGTTTCGCACCTGTACATGAACCCCGGAAACTTTTTGGTAACCCTCTTCGTCACCGATGAGAACGGCTGCGAGGCCACAGTCTATCATAACGTTGTGGTCGACTCACTGCCCACGCCAAATTTCATTAACGATACGGCCTACTGCGATGGCATCACCTCTTTCTACGACCTCTCGGCCGGCAACGGAACCTTCATACAGTCGTGGAACTGGGATTTCGGCGATGTAAACAGCGCATCCAATACATCAACGGTCCAAAACCCCAAACATTTTTATTCCGGCAACGACAGCATCTATAATGTCACGCTGAGGGTATCGAACTATCTCGGCTGTGTTGATTCGATCATCAAACCCGTATACAAGGGACCATGCGTTTCTGCCAGTTTCGAGGTGATCGATCCCCCGTTCTGTTCAACATACCCGGTATGCTTCGTGAACACCTCGGAGTTCTTTGGTCAAACGGGAGCAGTCAGCCAGTGGGTCTTCGATTACGGCGACGGAAACTCGGATGTTTTCAACTCAAACCCGGATACCGTATGCCATGTGTTTGATGACCCGGGCACTTACCAGGTATCGTTTATCCTCTATGCCGACGTAAATGGCAATATTTATACGGACACCGCCTTTATAAACCTGGAGGTCAGTCCCACGCCAACTGCCGACTTCCTTGCTTTTATGACCTGCTCAAACGAAGCTACTATATTTGAAAGCATAGCTGAGGGCAATGGCGGCAACGTGGTTGGCTGGGAATGGGATTTCGGTTACCCGGGCGGAGACAACGACACCTCAACCCTCGAGAACCCTGAATACCGCTATCCTTACGCCGGCACCTTCGATGTTCAATTTATCGTGCGAAGCGATAACGGATGCTACGACACCCTGAACAGGGAGATCGAGATTTATGAACCGCCTGAAGCCGATTTCAGCCATTCAACCGCATGTCTGAATGAGATCACGGAGTTTTTCGATGAATCCTCGATCACCGGAGCGGAAATTTATCTTTGGGACTGGGCTTTTGGTGATTCACTATCCACAGCCGACACCTCGGTGGTCAGAGACCCTGTATATGCCTACAGTTCCACAGGCACCTATACCGTAACGCTCATGATCGAAGACCTTAACCAGTGCCGCGATACTGTCGTCAAAGATGTGGAAGTGTATGATGTTCCCTCATCAGGGTTCAACATCCTCGACAATTACCAGGAAATTCAGGGACAGGTATTGCTTGAGAATATCAGCACCGGCGCCGAGTATTACGACTGGGATTTCGGAAACGGCGAAACATCGCAGGAATTCAGTCCCGTTGTGGCCTATACAGACGATGGCACGTACCTCATAGAGCTGGTGGCCTACAACGAATTTGGCTGCCCGGATACAACCCTGCTTGAATACGAACTGCTGTTCAAGGGGCTATTCATACCGAGTGCCTTCGTTCCGCAGGGAACGGATGAACTTCGCTATTTCAGGCCCGTAGGCATCAACATCAAGCGTTATAGCATTGAAGTATACAACCTGAAGGGGAACCTTATCTGGTCGTCGAACAAGCTGACCACCAAAGGAAGGCCGGCAGAAGTATGGAACGGTTTCACGGATAACGACAAGAATGAGGAAATGATGTCGCCGGGTAATTACATTTGGAAAGCTTCTGCAATATTCACGGATGGAACCGTATGGCGCGGCATGAAGGATGAAGACGGCAATTACCGTACATCAGGCGTAATCACCCTCATCAGGTAATTTACACCGGGTTTAAGATAAGTTTAGCCGGCAGTGCACGCTGCCGGCTTTTTTTATGCCTGCCTGATGGGTTAAGGATGCGGGATGGGAATTGGGGAAGGTGGTGTTATACAGGTATACTGTTATATTGTTATACTGTTGTTACAGTCTGTTGATTGGGAGCGTTTGCTGTCGACGTATCACGCGGCCAGGCAAGCCGGCTGGTTTATCAAAACGCTTCTCCGCAGAGGCCTTTATTAAACTTGTATGGATAAGGGAATATCCGGGTTGACCGGGAATTGTTGCGAAAGACCCGGAATATCTCATGGATCCTCAGAGGTTTACATTAGGCAGGAGATGAAAGAGTGGCATGCGGCTGTTGATGTTATTTGAATTACACAACCTGGCATTGGGGAAAGCAAAAAGGGCAGGTATTTCCCCTGCCCTCCTGCTGAAAAATTCCTTAAATAAATCCCTAGAATGGCGAGCACTCCATGGCGCCGTAGTTACGATCGCGATACCTTGCCGTGCCGATACTGCGCGGTTGGATGAGTGATATGTCGTCAAATTCGAAGATGAGGGTCAGCTCGTGGGTAGGACCCGTGAAGCTGTATTCGGGATAGATCACGAAATCATAGCTGTACATCAGTTTGATGTTTGCCACATCGGAGAACGGTATCCGAATACCGCCCATGAACTGTATGGTGCTGTATGTTTCGTATTCGAACGACTCGTTCTTATACCACAGGCCGATATACACATTGGTAAAATAGAAATTCGATCCGAAGGCGAACTGGCTTAACTTGGCCTGGCTCTGGAAAATAAAACCGGGATTCATTTTAAAGCTGGAAGAACGTCTGTAAAAACCTTTGTTCTGTTCAAAATCCCAGATAAGGTCAAGATGGGCCACCCATTTTCTCGGCAGGGGTGAAGTACCTTCATAGAATGATTCGTTCGGCCTTGTAAGGTGGTGGAGTGCACCGCCCACGACCCCGGAAACGTTGTTGCCCTTGAACTGGAAGATGAGCCCTGCAGTGAAGTCTGGATAAACCACTTTGTTCTCGTTAGGGGGCACGAATGAGGTGGGGTAAATGTTGCCATACCTGGGGTCGAGCTGATCAGGAAATATCAGGTTATCCCAGTTCAGTCGCTTCTGCACAAAGGCAGCCTGAATACCCAGCTGCATGACCATATATTCGGCAATGGGTACCCTCACCGAAGGCATGATCCCTGCCACGGTGTGGTTGACCATACCCTGCGACGCGCTATGGTTATCAACGATAATACCAATCCCCCCGGCACCCGGCAGGTTCCGTTCGGCAATATCCGCGGAAAACGCATACGTCCTGAAACTGGCCGGTATCTTGACCATCTGTCGGCGGTAGGTGAACCGCGCCTTCAAACCGGTTGTCAGACCCACATACGCCGGGTTGTAATATGTGGGATTATTGTACCACTGTGAGAAATCAAAATCCTGAGCGGTAATTCCGCAACCAAGCAGAAAGTTTATGAGAATGAGTAGAGTGATTTTACGCTTCATGTCAGCTCTCAGATTAGAAAGGTAATTGCCTTAAATTAATTATTTGGTTTTATTCATACGTTAACTTTGATAGTTAAGTTACAATATTAACGATGAAGCACGTAAAGGTAAGTAATTATTAGAGCCCTCTAAAGTAATAAAGAAAAGTTCATGTTCAAAGCACAAATTGAAATTTTTTATCATCAAATTGTGATTATTCTAACTTTGCAATCCATGCAATCGATAATGTAGTATGAAAAGAACATTCCTTTCGTTAATTACCGGACTCATTGTTATGGCATTAGTTGCCCAGGAGGCCGAAAAAACTTTAAATCTCGAAAATGTTATTCGCCGCAACGCTTTCAGGGCGGAAGGCATTTACGGGCTCACTTCACTGGCTGACGGACAGCATTACTGCTCGGTTGAGGGTGGCAGCATCATCGTTTACTCATATGAGACCGGTGAAGTGACCGATACGCTTGTTCATGGCCGCGAACTCATCCCCCCCGGGGCTGAAGAACCGATCAGCCTGAAGTCTTACTCCCTGAGCCGGGATGAGATGAAGGTCCTGATCCCAACCGAAACGGAGAGCATTTACCGATGGTCGGAAAAGTCCCTGTACTATGTTTGGGATATTGAAAAGAAGACACTCTCTGCCCTCAGCACAAACGGTAAGCAGCGGCTCGCAGATTTCTCACCCGACGGGAACATGGTTGCCTTTGTCAGGGATAACAATCTCTTCATCAAAGATCTGTTTTCAGGGGAAGAAAACATGGTCACGGATGACGGTAAGGCAGGGCACATCATCAACGGAACCACCGACTGGGGTTATGAGGAGGAATTCGGGTTCACCAAGGGTTTTTCCTGGTCGCCCGACGGATCGAAGATCGCCTACTACCGGTTTGATGAAAGCGATGTGATGGAGTACGGGATGCAGATGTGGGGAGAGCTTTATCCAGAGATATACAGATATAAATATCCTAAAGCGGGTGAGAAAAATTCGCTTGTCAGCATCCATGTTTATGACCTGGAGGGAAAAAGCAGCATATCGGTTGACCTCGGCGATGAAACTGACCAGTATATTCCCAGGATCGAATGGACGCTGAGGCCCGACATCCTTGCCATTCAACGCATGAACCGGCTGCAGAACCAACTCGAGATCTTGCTGGCTGATGCAGTAACAGGCAAGACGCGGGTTACCTACAATGAAAACAACA
>CAZHYA010000085.1:0-980 GCA_964536525.1 uncultured Bacteroidales bacterium
TGCCCTGTCCATTGCACAGAATCCTTTTCCCGACCATACCAACTGCCCGCGGGAGATGAAGGAGGCCGGCCTCTGGTACTTTGGCGTCTTTGCCGGCATGGACTTCACGGCCGGCGATGCCGCGGCACTCACTGCACAGCCCGACGTTTTTTCCACACCCATCAGCCCGGCGGTGATCGCCGACAGCAGCGGCAACCTGCTCTTCATGACCAATGGCAAGCAGGTGTTCAACAGGAACTTCGAGATGATCGGCGACGGCCTCTTCGGGCATTATTCATGCACCCAGCCTGCGATCATCGTGCCCAGGCCCGACGATCCCGTCAGGTTTTACGTTTTCACTTCCGACTCTTACCGCGACATGAACGGCGACCAGGGGCTCAACTATTCATACCTGACCCTGAACAGCGCCGACGGCCTTGGCGAGATCGCCAACCTTAACGTCAACCTGATCACTGATGGCATGGACGGAAGGCTCACGGCCGTGAAGCACGCCAACGGCAAGGATTTCTGGCTCATCGCCCACCGCTGGGAGTCGAACGAGTTCTGCGCCTTCAGGGTCACCGCCGCCGGCGTCGACAACAACTATGTGTCGAGCAACGTGGGATCGGTGCATTCGGGCGACAATAACCTGCTCGGTTACATGAAAGCCAGCCCCGACGGGTCGCGCCTGGCCGTGGCCCTCTACGAAAGCCAGACCGTGGAGGTCTTCAATTTCGATCGCGAAACGGGCAATGTTTCTGCACCGCTGGTGTCGCCGCCCGACTATGAAGGGGCTTACGGTCTTGAATTCTCGCCCGACAACAGCAAACTTTACCTGACCACCCTCGACTATGCCAACATGATCCCCGCCTTCCCTTCGCTGCTCTACCAGTTCGACCTCAGTGCCTCCAATGTGTTTGGTTCGGCCATGGTGATCGACACTGCCGACAGCGGCTTCAGGTGGGCCGGCCTTCAGCTTGGCATCGACGGCCGCATATACA
>CAZHYA010000085.1:990-8291 GCA_964536525.1 uncultured Bacteroidales bacterium
TGGGCGTGGTGTATAATCCGAACAGGGCCGGTCATGCATGTAACTTCAACATGCTTGGCGGCACAGCAGGCAGCGAATTTTACCTTGGCGGCAAGCACAGCTTCTGGGGCCTGCCCAACGTGGTGCAGAGCTTTGTCGACTGGCCGCATTTTACTTACGACAGCATCTGCGAGGGCGACGTGACCATCTTCAACCTCACCAACACCGCCAACGTGGATGAGGCAGGCTGGGACTTCCAGGATCCGTCGGGAACATCCAATACCGCCGACCCTTTGAGGCCCACACACCGGTTTTCGGATGAAGGGCAGTACCAGGTGGCAGTTACCGAGACCTTCAACGGCATCGACTACACCTACTCGGAGCCGGTCACAGTGTATCCCCTGCCGGAAGTTTCTTTCGGCGCCGACACCATCTACATTTTTCAGGGCGACAATGCCCGCCTCAGCGTGGGCGACCAGTGGGCCAGCTACCTGTGGAGCACGGGTGCCACCAGCAGCGATATCTATGTGAACCAACCCGGCGAATACTGGGTGGAGGTGCAGAACGAGCAATGCTGCTTCAACACCGACACGGTATACGTTGTGCTTTACGAAATATATGTTCCCAACGCCTTCAGGCCGGCCAGCACCATTAACAATGAGTTCAAGCCCGTGGTGCCTTTTATGGCCGTGCAGGATTACCGCCTGACGATCTACGACCGTTGGGGGCAGATGGTGTTCGAATCCCGTGTGCTGGACAACGGCTGGAACGGCGAGGTCAACAACGAGCCCGCACCCATGGGCGTTTATGCCTGGAGGATCGATTATAACACCGTGAACGAAGACGGCACCAAGCCGGTAAGCACCTCCGGGACGGTGATGCTGCTGAGGTAGTTGTCACGGCCCACCGTTTGATGCCACATCCTTATGACTTTGTGACTTTGAGACTGTGAGACTCTGGGAAGTTACTAGAGTGAACTAGAGTGACTAAAGTGAGCTAAAGTTGATTTAGCCATTTAACCATCCCGAGTTCTAATCCTTCACGCACCTTACCGCATGCCCGTATTCCTTGTTGTAGTTGGTGTGGTTGATCTGGCTGTGGTCGGTGTCGAGGGTGCGTGCGGTGGCGTTATAGGTTGATGATGATGTGGCTGTCCAGAAGGCTGTCCCCAGTCCGCCGAGCGTGAAGCCCCCGCTGGTGCTGCGGTTGCCGCTCATAAGGGCGTCGAAGCCGCTGCTGCCTCCTTCCTTGAGCTGTGCGCCCTCGTCGGTGCCCTGCCATCCCGAGGAGGCCATGGCCTGCGCCTCAGGCATGCCGAGGGCCATCTCCAGGGCCTGCCATTCCTGCAGGGTGGGGAGGTGCCAGCCTTCGGGGCAGATGCCGGCCGTGTTCTTGTCGGCATACTGCATCATCTCTGCCCACTGGTAGAGGCCGCCCAGGTCGGTGCAGTTGCTCTCGTTGTCGTCGTAACAGTACTTCTCTGTGGTCGCGTTGTCGGCCATGTCCTGGCTGCCGTCGATGCGGGTGCCGACGTTGAGGTTTTCGGCCATCCAGCACTGCGTGCCGATGAGCACGGTGCCATATATTTTTCCGTCGCGAGCATCCGTGATGTCGGTGCCGCAGACGAAGACTTCTTCCATTGTAGTGAAGGTCCAGACCGCCCCGGTGGTGGCATTGCCCTGGTCGTCGTTCACCATCACCTTCCAGTAATAGGTGACGGCATACTGCAGGTTGCCCGGGTCATATTCGCCGGTGCTGAGCCCCTCCATGGCCAGCGGCGGGGTGGCGCTGGTGCCGAAATAGATATCGTAAGTGAGCGGATCCTGCTCCGGATCGGAGGCGGTCCAGGCAAGCATGGTGCTGACGGATACTCCGGTGGCCCCGTCGGCGGGCGAGGGGTTGGCAGGGGCGTCGGGCGGCTCATTGCTGCCGCCGGCGGTGACCGTCACCTCGCGGGTGGCGGAAGCGGTGAGGCCGCCGCCATCCTTAACCTCCAGCCTGATGGTGTAGGTGCCCGCCGTGTTGTAGGTGAGCGTGGCCGTCTTTACGGTCGAATATTCCGATTCCCAGGTGCCGTCGTCGTTGGCATCCCAGCGCACCAGCAACTCGTTGGCGGGGGTTTCCTGGTCGCTGCAGGCCGAAGCGTCGAGGTTGAAGGTGGTCTGCGTGTTGCCGGTGACGGGATCCACCGTAAATGAAGCCACCGGGGCATTGTTTGCAGGGGTGTCGTCGCCATCGTCGTCCTTCTTGCACGAAGTGATGACCAGGGCCGCAAGGGCCAGCAAAATCAGGATCCTCTTTTCCATAAGTGTATTTTTATTTGGTTAGGATAAGCGTTTCAACAATCTGCTATCCTGCGGGACAGGCAGGATGATACGCAGCAAAAATAAACAATATTGCCGAATGTCAACAAGAGGGAAACCCGGCATCAGGCAAGGATGTAAAATTAAGGATATGATAAATTAATTTATTATCTTTGTACGACTTATAACCCTGACACCATCCCTGTCGTTTGCCGGTCACATGATCGCAGACGGGAGTTCCGGCAGCAGGGATGTGTTTATTAATCAGAAGCTGAAATGACCTCTCTCAGATCACTCCGTCTGGCCATTGGCATAGTGCTTGTAATGATTGTTTTCCAGCCCCTGAAGGCCCAGCTGATCGTGTCCGGCAACCTCACCCCAGAGCAGCTCGTACAACAGGTGCTCGTCGGCGGGGGCGTGTCGGTGTCGAATGTCACCTACCAGGGCAACAACCTCATGCGCGGCTCCTTCACCAACGGGCATGCCACTAACCTGGGGCTCGACGAGGGGGTGGTGCTGGCGTCGGGGAACGTGCACCAGATACCGAATCCGGCTACGTTCCATGCAAGTACTGGATATAATCTCCCAGGTGATCCTACGCTGACTGCTACATGTGGATTTAATACAAATGATGCCTCGGTTTGAGAATTTGATTTTATTCCTACTGATTTCTTCACTTGTTCTGGCACTTCCATACTTTTCGCTATGTTTTCGGTTCGGAGGAATACCCCGAATGGGTGGGCTCTTCGTATAACGATGTTTTCGGCTTTTTTGTCACCGGGCCTAAGCCCAACGGTCTGGGAACCTATAACAGCTACAATGTGGCCCTGATCCCCGGGACTTCGCTGCCCGTTACCATTAACAATGTCAATGCCAATTCATACTCACAGTATTACGTGAATAATGGAAGCGGCACAACTATCGTCTATGACGGCTTTACCACGGTGCTCACTGCCATGCTAGTGGTGGTGCCTTGTGAACAGTATCACATTAAACTTGCGGTTGGTGATGCAGGCGATTCTCAGTATGACTCCGGGATTTTCCTCGAGGCCAACTCCTTTTCCAGTTCGGGACCCAGCACCAACCTGTCGTACTCCAATTCGTCGGTATGGTTCGGCGCCGCCGTGGAGGCCTGCAACGATGCACAGCTCACCTTCATGCTCGATGAGATGAAGAACGAGGATTACTATATCGTGCGTCAGCAGACCCTGGGCTCGGCCATCCTGGATGTCGACTACGGCCTGTCGCCTGCCAGCGACACCCTGTGGATCCCGGCAGGGGAGCTGGAGGTTACGCTCAACATCTTCCCCTATTCCGACGACCTTATCGAAGGCACGGAAGAGGCCCAGTTCATCTTCGAGTTCAAGGAGGGCTGCGACCCCACGGCCGACACCACCACCATCGACATTCTCGATAATACCACCTTCATCCCCACCTTCAGCCTGCAGAACGAGTTCTGCCAGGACGACCCGCCCCTGCCGCTCACCGGCTCCCCGCCCGGGGGCATCTTCTCCGGGCCCGGCATCGTGGCCGATACCTTTTATCCGGCCCTGGCCAACAGCGGCCTCAATGAGATCTATTACACCATCTTCTACATCGACGTGACCGCCTTCGGCAACGACACCATCTGTGTCAACGACGTGATGAAGGAGGTGTGGGTGTATGGCAACCCCGATGTTTACGCCGGCCCCGACGCCATCATCGCCGAAGGCGAGACCTATGCCTGCGAAGGCACGGCACACAACTTCGACTTTATCGAATGGAGCACCTCCGGCACCGGGGTGTTCAACGACCAGAACATCCTCAACCCCGTGTATTCTCCCTCGCTGGAAGATATCGCAGCCGGCTTTGTCAACCTCACGCTCTATGCCGAAGCCAACGAGCCCTGCGAGGGCGACTCGGCCGATGTGATGTTGCTGAGCATGGTGTCGGGCACCACCGCCCTGGCCGGGCCCGATGATGCCATCTGCGAAGGCATGGTCTACCAGCTCGACGGGGAGGCGCTATTTTACTCCACCCTGGTGTGGTCGAGCTCCGGCGACGGCAGCTTCTCCGACCCGGGCATCCTCGACCCCGTATATACACCGGGTGCGGCCGACATTGCTGCCGGCGGCGTCACGCTCACCCTCACCGCCCACGGCAGCTCGGTGCATTCCGACGATATTTTCCTTTCGATAGGCCCCAAGCCGCTGGTGGAGCTGGGCCCCGACCGCTACATCCCGCATGGGATATGGATCGACCTTAGCAGCGAGATCACCGGCGGCTCGGGCGACTACATCTATGTGTGGGAGCCGTCAGACATGCTCGTCAACCCCACCAACCCGAACCCGCAAACACATAACATCTACGAGGACATCACCTTTACCCTCTTTGTCACCGATGCGGCCACCGGCTGCGAGAGCGTGGTGGCCAGCGTCGATGTGATCATCGACGGCGACCCGCTGGGCGCCGATCCCTACGCAGAGCCACCTGTTTCCTGTTCAGGCGACAATGTGCAGCTCTTCGCCAACCCGCTGGGCGGCGATGCCAGCTATGACGGATTTCTGTGGACTTCCAGCCCCGGCGGACAGAGCTATGCCTCCGAGAACCCGGTGGTGGAGATCAACGAGCCCACCACCTTCACGCTCGAATTCACCGACGGCTACAATGACTACAGCACCACCCTTTTTGTCGACCTGCTGCCAGACCCTGTGGTAGACCTTGGCGGCGAATACCAGGTGTCTTGCCTCTACGGGGAGGTGATCCTCGATGCAGGGAACCCGGGCTCTGAATACCTGTGGTCGACGGGCGACACCACCCGGACGATCACCGTATCGACCACCGGCCTGGCCTACGACGAGCAGGCCTTCATGGTGGAGGTGGTGAACGGCGACGGTTGCTCCGCCACGGCCAGCACCCTGGTGATCTTCGACTTCGACGCCTGCGTGGGCATCGACGAGACATTCAGGAACAGCAACTTCAGGGTGTTCCCCAACCCGTCGACAGGGACTTTCAACATCGAGTCGATGGGCGTCGACGGTGAAACGTTGATCAGCGTGCTGAACATCAACGGCATAGAGGTGTACCAGGAGACCGTACACCTGACAGCCGCCGGCAGCAGCCATGAGCTCAACCTCACGACGCTGGGCAAGGGACTCTACTTTATCAGGTTCACAGGACAGGACGTCCATCACGCCGGGAAGATCATCATCTGGTAGCTCAACTGCCGGATACGGCGCTGCATGACTGCCTCCATGGCCGCGATCTTGTTTTCTTTTCTTATTTTTGACCTTCAGAACATCTTAACCTGAACTGCCAATGGAATCGTTCGATGTGATCATCGTGGGGGGAGGGCCTGCCGGGCTGGCATGCGCAGAACATCTGGGCCGTTCGGGAATGAAGATCCTGTTGCTGGAGAAGGACCACCGCTTTGGCAACAAGGTCTGTGCCGGCGGCATCACCAGGAAAGGACTCTCGCTGCTCAGGATCCCCGATGCCATCGTCGAACAGAAGATCTATCGCACCGCCCTGCACTCACCCCGGCGGACGAGCCATGGAGCGCTGCCCGAACCCATTGTGGTCACCGTGGGGCGTATGGAATTCGGCACCTTCCAGAAAAGCCTGCTCAGCGGCACCAACGTGAAGGTGCTCGCAGGCATGCGTGTGGTGGAAGTGACCGCTTCCACCGTGGTGTGCGCCGGCGGCGAGGTGTTCGGGTACCACCGGCTGGTGGGGGCCGACGGCTATGCCTCGCTGGTGAGGAGGTACCTGGGACTGAACGTCAGGCGCAGGCTTATCGGCATACAATATATCGTGCCCGCAAAAGATATTGACCCGGTGCTCGAGATCTTCCTCGACAGCCGCCATTTCCATGCCTGGTACGGGTGGATATTCCCGCACCGCGAAAGCCTGGCCATAGGATGCTGTTGCGATACGCGTTACCTGCCTGCAGCGAAGCTCAAGAAAAGGTTCCACCGCTGGCTGGCGGAAAAAGGCATCGACACCGGCAAAGCCGAGTACCAGTCGGCCCCCATAAGCTATGACTACAGGGGATTGCGCTTTGGCAATATCTTCCTGGCGGGCGAAGCTGCCGGCGTAGCCTCGGGCCTCACGGGCGAAGGCATTTACCAGTCGATGGTGTCGGGCAGGGAGGTGGCACGATATATCCTGGGCTCAGATGAGGTTTCGGACGAGATGAAATTCGTGCTGAAATATAACCGTATCCAGCTCAGGATCATGAAATTCCTGGTCTATGCGGGTCCGCTCAGGGGCATCGTCCATGAGCTGATCATTATGATGATGAACAACAAGCGATTCAAGGAAAAAGTTAACAGGGGCTTTTCCTGATGAAAGGATGCACCATGAAGAGGTTGATCGCAGCCATAAAGCGGATGTGGGGCGGGCTGGCTCCGGTGGAGCTGGTCGAGCAGGCCACTTCCGGCCTGAACCCCACCCTGGAGGTGTTGAGGTCGGGCGATACGATCATGCTTAACGCTGCCAGCACCAACTACTCTTTCGGTGGCTTGCACAGGGTGTTCAGGAAAGCCTTTGCCAGGGTTGGCATGGCGGCGCGCAAGCCCGAAAAGGTGCTCATCCTGGGCTTTGGGGCGGGCAGCGTGGCCAGCATCCTCCTTGAGGAACTCGCTCTCGGCTGCCGCATCACCGCCGTGGAAAAGGATCCTGAGGTGATCCGCCTGGGAAGGAAGTACTTCGACACGGGCCGCTTCGGCGGGCTGGAGCTCATCTGTGAGGATGCGGCTGCTTTCGTGGCCGGCGATGAAAACACCTACGACCTCATCGTGGCGGATGTGTATGTCGACTTCGAGGTGCCGGCATCCTGCGAGACCATGGCCTTCGTGTCAGACCTCTGCCGTTGCCTTGCCCCGGGGGGGATGGTCATGTTCAACAAGCTGGTATATCATTACAAGGCCCGGAAGGAGGCTGATGAGCTGGAAAGGAAGTTCAGGACGCTGGAAGGGACCACCAGCGTGATCAGGGGGCGTGAGCACATCTTGAACAAGGTCATCGCTTTTGAAAAAC
>CAZHYA010000085.1:8301-8765 GCA_964536525.1 uncultured Bacteroidales bacterium
GATGCGGATAATGAAGAATCAGTTCTGAAGTTTAAAGAAGAGATGCTGATGAAGATGAAGGAAGAGATGCAGGAACAGAATATTCTGCCGGAACATCGTTTTTGAAAAACATCATACGAACAGAAACAGCGGATGCGGTGCCGACATGCCGCCACTGCCATCCGCCGAAAACACATAACAATGTTAGCGCAATACTTTGAGAAGATAGCCAGGGAACTGAGTGTTGGGACGAACCAGGTGGCCAACACTGCGGAGTTGCTGAAGGGGGGTGCCACGATACCTTTCATCGCCCGTTACCGTAAGGAATATACCGACAGCCTCGACGAGCAGGCGATCATGCATATCCGCGACCGCCTTGAACAGATGGAGGCCCTCGACAAGCGCAGGCACAGCATCCTGCAATCCATCCGTGAGCAGGAAAAGCTCACCCCAGAGCTGGAAGAACAGATCATGGCTGCCCAGAC
>CAZHYA010000086.1:0-4003 GCA_964536525.1 uncultured Bacteroidales bacterium
CCCTCACCCCGACCGACCCGCATCAACCGTACGACGTGCGCGACGTGCTCAGGGCCATTGCCGACGAGTCCGACTTTTTCGAGATCCAGGAGCTTTTTGCAGCCAACATCGTGATCGGTTTCGGGAGGCTTAAGGGCGAAACCGGCGGTTTTGTGGCCAACCAGCCGCTGGTGCTTGCCGGCGTGCTCGATGTGGACTCATCCGACAAGGCAGCAAGGTTTATCCGTTACTGCGACTCCTTCAACATCCCGCTGGTGACCCTCGTCGACCTGCCAGGCTACCTGCCCGGTGTCGACCAGGAACATGCCGGCGTGATCAGGCACGGGGCCAAGATCCTGTATGCCTATTCCGAAGCCACGGTGCCCAAGCTTACGGTGGTATTGCGAAAAGCCTATGGCGGTGGCTATATCGCCATGTGCTCGCACCATCTGCGTGCCGACTTTGTCTTTGCCTGGCCAACCGCCGAGATCGCCGTGATGGGGCCCGAAGGCGCCGCCAACATCATCTTCCGCAATGAGATCAAAAATGCCGAAAACCCGGAAGAGATGCGGAAACAGAAGATAAAGGAATACAAGGAGAAATTCGCAAACCCATACGTTGCGGCAGCCTACGGGTATATCGACGCAGTGATAGAACCTATCGACACCCGCAGGATGCTGATCCATGCCCTGGAGATATCAGCCAACAAGCAGGAAAATCCACCGAAAAAGAAACATGGTCTCCCGCCATTTTAATCGGCTGTTACATGAAAAAGAACGAGACAGACCGGACTAAATTCAAGATGCTGAATATCGAGAATTTCAAATACAGGACCCTCCTGACGAAAAAATTCCTCAGCCGCAAACCATACGTGGAGAAAGACCCCAAAATGGTGCTGTCGTTCATCCCCGGCACCATCTGCAAGATAAGTGTTAAGCCGGGCGACAAGGTAAAAAAGGGCGACCTGCTGCTCATCCTCGAAGCCATGAAGATGAAAAACAGGATACTCGCGCCTGTCGATACCACCATCCGTGAAGTGCATGTGAGCGAAGGGGTTATTGTGCCAAAGAACCACCTCCTTATCGAACTTGAGTAAGCCCCGTTAAACCTTTGAATTAAGATACTCCCTGAAGAGCAGGTTGTTTTCGTTGATATATGCCAGCATCGCCTCCCTCCCGGCAGCAGTCCTTGCGGAGCTGACAAAATATAGCGGCAGCTCTTCCCAGCTTAGCAACAACTCATCGCAATAGGCAGTGATGGCTTCCTGAAGGCGCCGTTTCGTAAGTTTATCGGACTTTGTGAAGGCCAAAACAAATGGCAGTTGCTTTTCAGCCATCCAGGCCATGAAGGCGAGGTCGATCTTCTGGGGCTCATGCCTGGCGTCGATGAGGATGAACGTGCAGACAAGGTTTTCCCTCCTGAGCAGGTAGGCATGGATCATTTTTTTCCATTTGTCGCGTTCGGTTTGTGAAATCTTCGCATAGCCATAGCCCGGCAGGTCGACCAGGTACCATTCGTCGTTGACCACAAAATGGTTGATCAGCCTTGTCTTTCCGGGTGTCTGACTGATCTTTGCCAATCCCTTGCTATCGGTCAACATGTTGATGAGCGACGACTTGCCCACGTTGGAGCGGCCGATGAAGGCGTATTCCGGCAGCAGGCCCTCAGGGCAGGAGGCCACATCCGGGCTGCTGATAAGGAAGCGGGCCGACCTGATATCGGGCCCCTTATTTCCCTGCATCGTCTTTTTTATATGTTGAGATATGGCGATCCTTCTTGTAGTCGTAAATATCGGCAATGGTGACGATGATGCCCATCTCCTCCACATTGCCAAAGCCGGGGTTGACGGCGGCGCCAAACGAACGCATGGTGGCCGAAAGGTTCATATAGGCATTGAACAGCGGCGGCACCTGCTCTTTCAGCGAACGGATCTTGTGCACCAGTATCTTGTAGTCCTCATCATAGTTGCAACCCGTGAAAATGCTCTTCAGCACCTTGGCCGGCGTGTTGACGGGTACCGGGTTCTTCGGATAGATAAGCTTGTCCTTGTCGGGGAAATACTTTGCAATGAAGTAATAAAGCAGGTCTTTTGCAAGTGAGTCGTAATGCGGATAGAGGGTCACCTTACCAAACAGGTACTTGATGTCGGGGTTGTCGATGACGATGGCTCCAAGGCCGTCCCAGATGTTGTCGAGTGAATACATTCCCCTGCGCAGGTCGACGGTAGGCTGGTAAAAGGTCTGCACGAAGCTGCGCCCCAGCTCAACAGTGACCGGCAGGTATTCGCTGATGAATTTTTCCGAGAAGCTGAACAGCTTGCCGGTGGGCGTCCGCAGCGTGCCGTCGTCATTGAGCCTGATATCCTTGCCATGGATGAAGCGGTACCCCCCGATGATCTCACGCTCGTCAGGGTCCCACACAACCAGTTGCTTGAACGGCACCTCGTCGGTGTCATACTGGTCGAGGTCAATCGATTTGCCCGTTCCCCCGCCGGCATCACGAAAAGTCATTTCCCTGAGCCTGCCGATCTCCCGCATGGTATTGGGAGAGTCGTGGTGCGTGATCACAAAGATCTTGTTATGGGCATTGTTGGTATCCCTGATGAACCTGTCATCGTTGAGTTCCTTTTCTATCAGTGCACGGTCGACCGGCGGAATGATCGTTTCCATATCTACAGATTGTTGCGTTCTTTGAGTTTATATACTTCTTCTCTTACCGTGGCAGCCCACGAAAGATCGGACTTGCTCTTGTCGAAGGTCTCCCAGGGGATGGGATCGCCCACCACGATATGAATGGTCTTGTTGTAATGCTTGTAAGTTTCATCCACAAGGTAGAGCATTTCCAGGTTGGCCTTAATGCCAAGCCGCGTACGGAAATTGGCCAGGTTGTAGAAAAAGTTTGAATTCCTCCCGTCCATATATACCGGGATCACATCGCGTTTGTGTTGCCTGGCCTTGGTGATCAGGGTTTTTTTCCACTCAAGGTCTTTCACCTCACCCTTCTTCTTCCTTGATACCAGTCCGGCAGGGAAATACAACAGCAGCATATCGGATGCAAAGGTCTCATTGAAGAGCCTGATGTTCTCAGCATTGCTCCCGTGCTTATTGATCGGGATAAAGAATTGCGCAAGATTGTCGATACTGAGCAGGATATCGTTTACGGGGAAAACAAAATCCTTGCGCGCTTCCGACACGGCCTTCATGAAGGCGATGCCGTCGAGCCCACCGAGAGGATGGTTCGAAGCCATGATGTAACGCCCTTCGGAAGGGATCTTTTCGGCCCCTATTATGACCAGCTTTGCGCCGAATTCCTCGAGGATGGCATCCACAAATTCAAGCCCGCGCTTGTGGCCATGCCTTGCAATGAAATCGTTGACCTGATCGAGATGCACGATGCGCTTCAGGTAATTCATCACAAACCAGGGCATCAGCCTGGCGAGTTTAGGGCTTTTCTGCTTGATCACCGCCTTGAGGTCGATGAACTTCTTCTCCGCCACCGGACTATCCGATGATTTTTTCGTTTCTGTCACTTGCTTTACAGGCTTTGTTTTTACAAAAATACGACTATTTCATTTGCTTTCAACACGAGCACGAAAGCCGGATCCAGCATCTCCCAACAAACTGACAATTTGAATTTTAGCCTATCCGGCAGGGGATTTCACGGCAAGTAAACCCCCGTACATATTAACAATTTGTTAATAAAATACGTAACAAGAATTTAAAAAAAGTGGTAAAAAGTGGTAAAAAGTGGTAAATCATTTCATATTTTTACCCAAAATTGAATTTTCGTGTCGAATATTATCGGGACATACGAATGTAAGGTTGATGTTAAGGGGAGGCTGATGTTTCCCGTTGCATTCAAGGGCCAGCTTGAGGAGAGCCTTGAAAAGGGCTTTGTGATCAAGCGGAGCATCTTTCGCAAGTGCCTGGAGCTTTACCCTATGGAGGAGTGGGACCTTGAGAGCAAGCGCATCAACAACCTGAACCGCTTCGTGAAGAAGAATGTCGACTTCATCAGGAAATTC
>CAZHYA010000086.1:4013-8701 GCA_964536525.1 uncultured Bacteroidales bacterium
ACTTGATTCTGCCGGGAGGTTGCTGATCCCCAGGGACCTCATCATCTACGCTGACATCAAGAGAGAGATCGTGCTCGCATCCGTCGTGAATAAGATTGAGATCTGGGACAAGTCGGAATACGAGCAGGCGGTTGACTATGACCCCGATGAATTCGCCAACCTGGCGGAAGAAGTCATGGGTGATAAGGAAACTGAACCGATCAACTGATGTACCATAACCCTGTCATGTTAAAAGAGAGCATTGAAGGCCTCCTGTTGAGGGAGGACGGCATATATGCCGATGCCACCTTTGGCGGGGGCGGGCATTCAAGGGAGATACTCATGAACATGAAGGGAGGGAGGCTTTTCGCTTTCGACCGTGACCCGGATGCGCTCACCAACACCATTGATGACAGCCGCTTCATGATGATCAATGCCGATTACAGGTTCATAAAGAACTACCTGCGCCTTCACGATGCCATCCCATGCGACGGGATACTGGCCGACCTTGGCATATCATCACACCAGATCGACGCCCCGGAAAGGGGATTTTCGACCAGGTACGAGGGTGCGCTCGACATGCGCATGGACAGCCGAACGCCACGCTCTGCGGCGGATGTTGTGAACAACTACCCGGAGGAAGAGCTTAGCAGGATATTCCGCGATTACGGCGAGATCAGGCATGCCGGCAGGCTGGCCGGCGCCATCATGGATGCCCGTGGGGAACATCCCATCGAGAGCACCGCCGGGTTCAGGGATATCGTCGTGAAATTGGCGCCGCGGGGCCAGGAGAGCAAATTCCTGGCGCAGGTATTCCAGGCGATCAGGATAGAGGTGAACCATGAATTGCGTTCGCTGGAAGAATTCCTTGTCAGGAGCCTCGAGGTGTTGCGGCCGGGAGGCAGGATGGTGGTGATATCGTACCATTCGCTTGAGGACAGGCTGGTAAAGAACTTTTTCCGCAGCGGCAACGTCGCAGGCAGACAGGAACAGGATTTTTACGGAAACGTGAGGAGCGGCATAAAGGCGATAACGAAAAAGCCTGTTGTTGCAGGTCCGCAGGAACTAAAGGTGAATCCCAGGGCGAGAAGTGCCAAGCTCAGAATAGGAGAAAAAGTATAGTTATGGTAAAACCCGTGAACAGGATCAGAGATGACGCAGCCCCCGGGCCAGCCGGCAGGAAAGGCATGAAAAGGCTGGGCAGTGCATTCAGGGATGTGCTGGGGGGAAAATTCCTGACCAGGGAAAAAGCCGTCAGGCTTTTGCCGTATTTCCTCTTCCTGGCCGTGATGACCATGTTCTATATCGCCAACACCTATTACGCCGAAAAGCAGGAAAGGGAGATACAGGCGCTCCGCGAGTCGTTGAAAGAATTACGCTATGAGTTCATCACCACCCGCTCTGAGCTCATGAAACAGAGCCAGCAATCTGAAGTTGCACGCAGGCTGGAAGCGATCAATATCAAGGAGTCGCGGGTGCCTCCGGTAAAGGTCATCAGAAAAATAAGCGACAGCCATGACTGAGGACATCAAGAAAGACATATTATGGCGTGTATACCTTGTCTACCTTGGTATTTTCCTGATGGCCCTTGCCATTATCGGCAAGGCGGCATATATCCAGTTTGCTGAAGGGAAGGAGCTTGTTGCGCTGGCCGAGGAACAGGAACTCAGTTTTTTCAGTCTTGAGGCCAACAGGGGTAACATTTACGATGCGAATGGTAACCTGCTTGCCACCTCGGTGCCTGTTTTCGAGATCAGGATGGATGTGGCTTCCGATCTCATTCCCGATCAGCTGTTCAGGGAAAAGCTGGACTCGCTGGCCTGGCACCTGAGCAGGCTTTTTGGCGACCGGTCGAAATACCAGTACAAAAAAGGCCTTGAGGATGCACGCAAGGAAGGAAACCGCTACTACCTGCTTAAAAGAAAGGTGACCTATGCTGAGCTCAAGAAACTCCGCACCTTCCCTATCCTTAGCCGGGGCAAATATAAGGGCGGCCTCATCGTGATCAGGCAGACTCGCAGGGAGATGCCGTTCGATGAGCTGGCCAGGCGCACCATAGGCTATGAGAACAAGGAGCAAGGGCTGTTTGTCGGGCTCGAGGGAGCATACAATGAAGTGCTGGAAGGCATCGACGGGAAGCAGCTGAGGCGAAGGATCAGCAACGGCGACTGGATCCCTGTTTACGGTAAGGACGAACTGGAGCCCTCCGACGGAAGGGACATCATCACCACCATCGACATCAACCTTCAGGATGTGGCTGAGAATGCCCTGTACCAGCACCTCACCGAACATGAGGCATCACAGGGATGTGCCATCCTCATGGAGGTGGCCACAGGCCACATCAAGGCCATCGCAAACCTGCGCAAAGACCCTAAAACAAACAGATACGAAGAATCTTACAATATCGCAATCGCCGAAGGCATAGAGCCGGGGTCCACCTTCAAGCTTCCCACCATCGTGGCCCTGATGGAAGACGGTAAGGTTAATCTTGGCGACACCATCGATATCGGCGACGGATGGACCGTATATCATGGCGCTACCATGCGCGACGTGAAGAATATCCGCGACGGAAGGATCACCATCAGGGAAGCTTTCGAAAAGTCGTCGAATGTGGGCATTTCCAGGATCACCATGGATGCATACAAAGACGAGCAGTCCGACTATGTTGACCGGCTTTACAGCATGTCGCTCAACAAGCCCCTGGGACTTGAGATCCCGGGCGAAGCCCGGCCAATGATCAAACATCCCGACAGCACAAAGTACTGGTACGGCACCACCCTGCCCTGGATGTCGATAGGCTATGAGGTCAAGATCACCCCGATGCAGACCCTGGCCTTTTACAATGCCATTGCCAACAACGGCACCCTGGTGAAACCCATGCTGGTGAAGGAGGTGAGGCAGGCAGGGAGGGTCATCGAAGCTTTCGAGACCGAAATACTGAACAAAAAAATATGTTCGCAGGCGACCATCGACTCAGCCAGGTCGCTGCTCGAAGGTGTTGTGGAGCGCGGCACTGCCACAAACCTGAAGAACAGGCACTACAGGGTGGCCGGCAAGACGGGCACTGCACAGATCGCAAAGGAGAACAGCGGTTACGACAAGAAAACCTACAATGCATCCTTCGTGGGCTATTTCCCGGCCGACAATCCCAAATATTCGTGTATCGTGGTGGTGAGCAACCCGGCACAGGGAAAATATTACGGAGGCTCGGTCGCCGCCCCGGTATTCAGGGAAATCGCCGACAAGGTGTATGCCACGCAGCTCGACATTTACCAGGAAACAGAAATGGATACAGATGATGCACGCCTGCCGCAGGTCATGTACGGCTATCATGAAGACCTGGGAATGTTATGCGAAGAGCTCGGCATTCCGGTATCGGGTGCAAGCAACATCTCCGAATGGGTGGTTTGTTTCCACGATGACGACGGGATCAGGTTTGAGCCCAGGGCCATCCGCAGCGATATGGTGCCCAATGTGAGGGGTATGTCGGCCCGCGACGCGGTGTACATCCTCGAACAGCTTGGAATGAAAGCCAGCATACAGGGTTACGGCAAGGTGAGCAGCCAGTCGGTGGAGCCGGGCAGCAGGTTTAGTAAAGGACAGGAGATCATACTCAAACTCTCGGAAAAAGGATGATGGCATGGAAACGACCCTGAAAGAAATATTATACAAGGTCCCTGTGAGGTAGGTCCATGGGTCCACCGATGTCATTGGGAAGGAATTGTGCATCGACTCCAGGCAGGCGGGGCCGGGCTCCCTGTTTGTGGCCCGGAAGGGCGTGTCGGTCGACGCCCATGCGTTCATCCCTGAGGTGACAGGCAAGGGTGCTGCGGCCGTCATCTGCCAGGAACTCCCCGGGGAGACCTTGGATACTGTGACCTATATCGTGGTGAACGACAGCGACGAGGCCCTGGGCATCGCGGCATCGAACTACTATTCGAACCCCTCCTCCGCACTTTTGCTGTGCGGAGTCACCGGCACCAACGGCAAGACCACGGTGGCCACCCTGCTTTACCAGCTCTTCATGAAGCTGGGTTATGGCACGGGCCTCATCTCCACGGTCCGCAACATGATCAACGGGCGTGAGGTGTCAGCCACCCACACCACCCCCGATGCCATACAGATGAACCGGCTGATGAAGGAGATGGCCGACGCGGGCTGCACCTATTGCTTCATGGAGGTCAGCTCGCATGCCATCGACCAGAAACGCATTTCAGGGCTGGAGTTCCGCGGCGGGATATTCACCAACATCACCCACGACCATCTCGACTACCACGGTGATTTCAAGAGCTACCTGAACGCCAAGAAGGCCTTCTTCGACATGCTGCCGGCCAAAGCTTTTGCCCTGGCTCCAGAATACTGCAGCCACAAAAAAGACCTATGGCCTGAAATCGGTGTGCGACTACAAGGGCAAGGTGGTGGAGAACCTGCTCGACGGCCTTCTGCTCAGCATTGAGGGAGAGGAGGTGTGGAGCCGGCTCATCGGCGAATTCAATGCCAGCAACCTCATGGCCGTGTACGCAACAGCCCTCCTTCTCGGACAGGAGCGAGGCAGGGTAATGACGTTGCTCAGCGAACTCAACACTGCCGAAGGACGCTTCGAATATGTGAGGTCGGCCGGCGGCATCACGGCCATCATCGATTATGCCCACACCCCCGATGCCCTGAAGAACGTGCTCGACACCATCAACGCCATCCGCACCGGCAAT
>CAZHYA010000087.1:0-6290 GCA_964536525.1 uncultured Bacteroidales bacterium
GCTCGTTGACAGGCTTCTGGAAATGACGCCAGGTCAGAGAGCTGTCGGCCTGAAATTCCCTCCGAGCGGGCCGGGGATATAGGGCCGGGCGAAGGCAAGTACGATGAAGGTGATGATCAGCATCCTGCTGATCAGAACCAACAGGTGGCGCAAACGCTGCTGCCTCCTGGTCTCATTTTTGAGGTTTCGGAGGTAGGCGAGGTTGGTGAAATACAATTTGCGGTGCCTCCTGAAATTAAACAGGTGTATGAGGATGGGGATGGCCAGGGCCAACAATCCCAGGAGCCAAAGGGGATGTAGAAATGCCATAAGATGATTACGCTGCGATCACATCGGTTATTGCCCGTCAAAAGTAATGATTATTAAAAGACGGGCAGCAATGATCGCCCGGGCTTGATCATGCATATGGTCATGATCATGTTCGTGATCGATCATCAACCTTCAGGTGTTGTCACCGGATCGGGTACATTGAGTACGAGGGGATCCCTGACCTTATCCCTGAGCAGGGCGATATCGACCACCTCGATCATCCGGTCCACATAGTGAAAGTTAAGGCCGGCGATATAATCTTCGCGGATATCCTCAATGTCCTTGAAATTCTCCTTTGAGATGATGATATCCTTTATTCGTGCACGTTTTGCGGCAAGGATCTTCTCCTTGATTCCGCCCACCGGCAACACCTTGCCCCTCAGGGTGATCTCGCCCGTCATGGCAAGCCGTGAGCGTACCCTGCGCTGGGTAAATGCTGATGCCAGTGCAGTAAACATCGTGATGCCGGCCGAGGGCCCATCCTTGGGGGTAGCGCCTTCCGGCACATGGATATGCACGTTCCATTTACGGAATATATCGGGATCGATGCCCAGCGGTTTGGCATGGGCTTTCAGGTATTCATAGGCCAGGCTGGCCGACTCCTTCATCACGTCGCCGAGGTTGCCGGTGAGGGTAAGGTTACCCTTTCCCCTGCTCAGGCTCACCTCAATGAACAATATCTCGCCGCCCACGGCTGTCCAGGCCAGTCCGGTGACCACGCCGGCTACCTGGGCGGTCAGCACGCTGTTGTCCTGGAATTTCACCGGGCCCAGAAATTTGCGGACATCTTCAGGCTGTACCGTTTTATTGTATTCTTCGTTCATGGCAATGAAGCGGGCATTGCTCCTGATCAGTTTGGCGATGGATTTTTCCAGTGTCCGCACTCCGGCTTCCCTTGTATAGTCGCTGATGATCTTTCTGATGATCTCTTTCGGGAAGGCCAGTTGCTTTTTCCTTACGCCATGCTCCCTGAGCTGCTTTGGGATGAGGTGCCTCCTGGCAATTTCGATCTTTTCCTCAAGGAGATATCCGCTCAGGTCGATCACTTCCATCCTGTCGCGCAGAGCGGGATGGATGGTGGTGAGGGTGTTGGCGGTGGCGATGAACATGACCTTGGAGAGGTCGAAATTGACTTCCAGGTAGTTGTCGTGGAATTCGATATTCTGCTCGGGGTCGAGGATCTCGAGCAGCGCCGCCTGCGGGTCGCCCTGTATATTGTTGCCACTCACCTTGTCGATCTCGTCAAGTACGAATACCGGATTTGACGACTTCACCTTCTTCAGGTTCTGCATGATCCTTCCGGGCATGGCGCCAATGTATGTCTTACGGTGGCCACGGAGTTCCGCTTCGTCGCGCACGCCACCCAGCGACATCCTGATATATTTTCTGCCCAGGGCCCGGGCAATGGATTTACCAAGCGAGGTCTTGCCTACCCCCGGTGGGCCTACAAGGCAAAGGATGGGTGCCTTATGGTCTTTTTTGAGCTTGATCACCGCGAGGTGTTCGATAATCCGTTCCTTGACCTTCTCCAGCCCGTAATGGTCTTCATCAAGTATCTTCTGTGCATTGTTGAGATCGAGATTATCAGGAGTGAACTCATTCCAGGGTAACTCGACAAGCATCTCCAGATAGTTTACCTGTATGGAATATTCTGCCGCCTGCGGGTTCATCCGCTGGAGTTTCTTCAGTTCATTGTTAAATACTTCCTCAACCTCCCTGGTCCACTTCTTGCGGGAGGCCTTTTCCCTCATGGCGTTGATTTCCTGTTCGTAAGGGCTGCCACCCAGCTCCTCCTGTATGGTCTTGAGTTGCTGGTTGAGCAGGAAGTCGCGCTGCTGCTTGTCGAGATCGGTCTTTACCTTATCCTGGATCTGGTTCTTCAACTCCAGCATCTGCATCTCACGGCTGAGGGCCTGCAGCACCTTGTTGGCACGCTCGGTGATGTCTGACACCTCAAGCAATTCCTGTTTTTCCCTGATCTCAATATTCAGGTTTGAAGAGGCAAAATTGACAAGAAATACCGGGCTTTCGATGTTCTTGATGGCAAAAGCCGCATCTGAAGGGATGTTAGGCGACATTTTGATGATCTGCATCGACAGATCCTTCACGGAGGAAATGAGCGCCCTGAAGGATTTATCCTCCTTGTCCACTTCATTTTCAAGTGTTTCAAAGGCGATCACGCTGGCTTTGAAATAGGGTTCCGACTGCAGCAGATGGACCAGCCTGAATCTCTTCTTTCCCTGTATGATGGCCGTCGTACTGCCGTCAGGCATCTGCAGGATCTTGATGATCTGCGCCACCGTGCCCACGTTATAAAGATCTTCCGGACCAGGATCCTCGATCTGCACATCACGCTGAGACAGCACACCGATGATCTTGTCGCCGGCGTATGCCTCCTTGATCAGCTTAATGGATTTATCCCTTCCCACCGTGATGGGGATCACCACACCCGGGAAGAGCACGTTGTTCCTGAGTGGAAGTATTGGCAACTTATCAGGGATTTTCTCATTATTCATCAGGGCTTCATCTTCATCGCTCAGCAAAGGGATGAATTCTGTTTCCCCATCGAGAAGGTCTGTGAAATCGAGTATGCTTTTGTCAGTAAAATGATCCATTTCGTAAGTCAGCTTGTCAGTATGTCAGTAGATGCAGCAGATCCGGTCAGATGAATTATACTCAAAATCCCTCATATTGTTACGTTTTTGGGGAGCTTTAGCGGATTTGCCCTTAGCTTGCGCACATGTATAGTTTTAACGGGCAATCATCGTGCCAAGGATATGGAGAGCGAGAAGGAATAAGGAAAAAGGAATATGGAAAAAGGAAAAGGGAAAAGCCAGGATCCGGCTGCCAGATTCCCCTTCGGTGAATTCCTAGTAACTTGTATTCATTGCGGTGAGATCGTTTACGGCCCTCAGTATATCCTGTTCGGTATCATCGAATTCGATATTGCGTCTGCTGTATACCCTGGTAGCGATCTCAATGGCTTTTTCAACCGGGAAAGGTTGGAAACCTTTTGTTCCGCCCCATACGAACGAAGGGATGAAGTTTCGCTGGAAACCTGATCCGAAGATATTGGAGTTGACGCCCACCACCGTGCCCGTATTGAACATGGTATTGATGCCGCACTTGCTGTGGTCGCCCATCACCAGTCCGCAAAACTGCAGTCCCGTGTCAACAAATGTATGGTCGGGGTAGCTCCACATCTTCACGAAATCATAGTTGTTCTTGAGGTTGGAATTGTTGGTGTCGGCCCCAAGGTTGCACCATTCGCCGATCACGGCATTGCCCAGGTAACCGTCGTGGGCCTTGTTTGAATAGCCAAAGATGACCACATTATTAAGTTCACCGCCCACTTTTGAATAAGGGCCGATGGTGGTTGCCCCGTAAATCTTGGCCCCCATCTTGACCACCGCGTCGTTGCAGATGGCAAATGGACCGCGGATCAATGCGCCTTCCATGATCTCCACATCCCTGCCGATATAAACCGGGCCTTTCGTGGTGTTTATGGTGGCTCCTTCGACCCTGGCACCCTCCTCGATAAAAATATCGTTACCTATCAGGGTGTTGGTTTTGCTGAGCGACTGCGATTGACGGCCTTTGGTAATTATGGTATAGTCGGCCCTAAGGGCCTCGTCATTTTTTTCGAATACTTCCCAGGATGCATTCAACTTCAGGTATTCGCAGGAAGTTTCAACTTCATTCATGCCCTCGGTATCGTCGATATGATCGAGGTCGCTGGCCGACACCCTCAGGGCGATGATCACATCTCCCTTGATGAGCTCCTTGTTATTGTCAAGGCCTTTGATTTCTTTTACCAGTTTTTCGTTGGGGATCACCGAACCGTTGATCAGGATATTGTCATCAGCTTTGAGAATAGGATACTTTACACTAAGGTAATCCTCGGTGAGACTGGAAGTCTTTTCTCCCAGGAAATATTCCCACTTCTCCCTGATGGTCAGGATTCCGATGCGTATATCGGCCACGGGCCTTGTGAAAGTGAGCGGAAGAAGAAAGTTTCTCCTGAAATTGTCAAAAATGATGTAATTCATCCCTTGTGATTTTCCGGTTATTAATTGCCACAAATTTAGGGAAAATAAGTTGACCCGCAGAGAGAAAAAGGAGGCAAGCGGCGTCAGGCGGTCAGGCATCAGGTATCAGGCATCAGGCTACCGGATGCTGACTTTACCCATCTTCCTTTTTACAAATTCCCTTTTCCATATTCCTTCTTCCATATTCCTTCTTCCATATTCCTTACTTCCATATTCCATATTCCATAAAAAAAGGCCACCCTCGCGGGCAGCCTTCACTATCTTTAACTCGTTGGCTTGATCAGTCTTTCTTTTCGAGGTGTTTCTTGTACCTGCTGCGGAATTTGTCAACACGCCCGGCGGTATCGACAAGCTGCATCTTTCCGGTATAGAAAGGGTGGGAAGTGTGCGAGATCTCAAGCTTCACCAGCGGGTACTCATTCCCGTCTTCCCATTGAATGGTTTCTTTTGTCCTAACGGTTGATTTTGAAAGAAATGCGTAGTCGTTCGACATGTCCTTAAAAACAACGAAGCGGTAATCTGTGGGGTGGATATCCTTTTTCATTTTTTCTCCTTTGTGTTTCGGGCTGCAAAAATACGGGGTTTTTACGAAATAGCAAAATTATCAGGCCAATAAATTTTTCATCAGCCGGGAAAACCGGGGCGGAAAGCATAAACCCAGCAGGAACGCCATGGTATCCACCCCATCCGCATAATCCCAGAGGCGGGGTTGCTGTGTTGTGCCCGGCGGGATGCTGCCTTTGATCGCCGGGTCGGCAGAGACCACGCACTGGATGTTCTCGCTTTCATCACGAATATGATCATTCACCGCAGCGATGTCACGGTACCTTTCATAGTGGAGGACGGATACGGGAGAGGCCATACTGCCATCTTCTTTTAGCAGCAGGAATCCGTTATCAAAATGCGGCTCACCGTTCACCAGGCAGATGGACTTGTTATAATCGTAATTGTTCATGTATTTATGATGCTGCCCAACACCCGCATATCCTTTGATGGCATCGAAGAAGGCCGGAAAATCATAATCTTCGGGCACCATCAGCTTAGATACATTCCTGCATCCCAGTCCAAAATAGGTAAAGATATCCGCGCCCAGGGCCTCCAGTTCCTCATCGGTCTCTTCACCGTTGAGCACCGCCAGGGCATTCCTGTTCTTCCTGATGATATGCGGATATTTGCCAAAATAATAGTTGAAATACCTTGAGGTATTATTGCTGCCGGTGGCGATCACTGCGTCAAAACCGCGCATCACTTCATCGGTGAATTGGATGAACTGCTCAAAATCCGGATCCATATCGATCAGCAGGCCTGCAATGGCCGGCAAGAGGTGCCGGTCGTCGCCCGATAGTTTAACCATCGCCCTGTGCCCCGACATCAGCACACACAGGAGATCGTGAAAACCTACTGCTGGGATGTTGCCCGCCATGATCACGGCTACGGTAGCCCTTTTTCGGGGCTCTCCCGCTTTATACATGCCCGTCCAGCGTTCAAGATCGGCGTGGCTGAGGCTTATACCTGTGGCCTCCAGCATGTGGTATATGGCCCCTGCGGTAAAACAGGGGTTACCCTCCCGGGCCTTTTTCACTGCCGAGGCAAAACCTCCGGCATTGGCCCCATGATCAGACAATACATCGCAACTGCCCGTCATACCCATCTTACGGAGCAGTTCCCCAAGCCGGACAAAATATTCTGTTTTCTTGTCAATGTTCATCTGTATTGATCTCTTGTGCAGAAAGGCAAAAATATTCAATAATTTAATACGGGGCAGGGGTACTTTTTCATGCTAAATATATATATTTGTCGTCCTGAAATGAGACAAAAACCATAGCAGGAAATAAAACCTTCCCCGCGCACCTGCCGCGCGAGCGGGTGGTGATCGAACCGCCGACAGCATGCACCTGCTGCGGCGGCAATCGTCTGCGCAAGCTCGGCGAA
>CAZHYA010000087.1:6300-8577 GCA_964536525.1 uncultured Bacteroidales bacterium
ATCCTTCCCAGGTACACCATTGAGAATACTGCCATGGCACTGACCGATTTTGCCGGCATGGGCCTGTCGCTGATGGAAATTTCGCACAGGAGCAAGCAGTTTATTGCCGTGATGGATGAGACGCAAGCGCTTTTCAAGGAGTTGCTCAACATTCCTGAAGGCTATTCGGTGATCTTTCTTGGAGGGGGCGCCAGCCTCCAGTTCGCCATGATCCCTTTCAACCTCTTCCGCCACAAGGCTGCCTACCTGAATACCGGTTCCTGGGCAACCAAGGCCATCAAGGAAGCCAAAGGCTTTGGTGAGGTGGTGGTCGTCGCCAGCTCGGAAGACATACATCCCGAAAGGATACACCATTCCTGAAGATGCCGACTACTTCCATATCACCACCAACAATACCATTTACGGCACCGAGATCAAGTACGACATCGACTCTCCCGTACCACTGGTGGCCGACATGTCGTCGGATATCTTCAGCCGCCCGGTGGATGTATCAAAGTATGCCATCATCTATGGCGGTGCCCAGAAGAACCTGGCACCCGCAGGGGTCACCTTCGCCATCATACGCAACGACGTGCTTGGAAAGGTTGATCGCCACATCCCCACCATGCTGAAGTACCAGACACACATCGACAAGGGGTCCATGTTCAACACGCCTCCCTGCGTACCGGTATTTGCCGCACTGCAAACGCTCAAGTGGCTGAAAGACCTTGGCGGCGTTGCCGGGATCCACAAGATCAATAAATTCAAGGCGGGGCTGCTGTACGACGAGATCGACCGCAACAAACTTTTCAGGGCAACTGTTCCACTGCAGGAAGACCGCTCGATCATGAACATCTGCTTCGTGATGGCCGAAGGCTACGAAAAACTTGAACAGGAGTTCAACGATTTTGCCAGCGCCAGGGGCATGGTGGGCATTAAGGGCCACCGCGATGTTGGAGGTTTCAGGGCTTCAACCTACAATGCCCTCCCTGTGGAAAGCGTGGAAGCACTTGTAGGCGTGATGCAGGAATTTGAAAGGCAACACTAAAGGATCAGATATTTATTCAAAGGGCACTCGCTGCCCGGCAAACATAAAATACACCGTTATGACTAAAGTACTGGTTGCAACAGAAAAGCCCTTCGCATCCACTGCGGTGGAAGGCATCCGTAAAGTTGTTGAAGGGGCCGGCTATGAGTTGGCCATGCTCGAGAAATACAGCAGCCCGCAAGACCTCATCGGCGCTGTCGCAGACGCAGATGCGCTGATCATCCGGAGCGACAAGGTCGACGCCGACGTAATTGCGGCAGGCAAGAACCTTAAGATCGTGGTGAGGGCCGGGGCAGGCTACGATAATGTAGACCTGGCGGCAGCCTCCGCCAAAGGTGTGGTGGTGATGAACACCCCCGGACAGAACTCCAATGCCGTGGCTGAACTGGCCCTGGGCATGATGGTGTTCCTGGCCAGGAACCAGTTCAACGGCACCTCGGGCAAGGAACTGAAAGGGAAGACCCTCGGGATCCATGCCTACGGTAATGTTGGCAGGCTGGTGGCGAATATCGCCAAAGGCTTCGGCATGGATTGCTATGCTTTCGATCCCTTCATCAGCAAGGCCGACATTGAAAAGGACGGGGTGAAGGCCCTCGACACCGTGGAGGAACTTTACCGTAAATGCCAGTATATCTCGCTGCACATCCCGGCCAACGAGCAAACAAAGAAATCGATCAATGCCGACCTGCTTTCGCTTATGCCCAGGGGCGCCACACTTGTGAATACAGCAAGGAAAGAGGTTATCGATGAAGAAACCTTGCTGAAGATATTCGACGAAAGGCCCGACTTTGTGTATATTTCCGATATCGCTCCCGACAACGGGGCGGCCATAACGGAAAAATTTCCCGGCCGATGCTTCTTCACGCCGAAAAAGATGGGCGCCCAAACGGCGGAGGCCAACATCAATGCCGGCATTGCGGCAGCCAACCAGATCGTGGCATTCCTGGAAAAGGGCGATACCACTTTTCAGGTGAACAAATAAGGCTTGGGCGGATGTACACCGCGACATCATGTTTTCGCATTTTTAGAGGAGTATTATGGATTACGATAACGACAAGAATATCACCTTTTTCAGGTTCGAAGACCTCAGGATATACCACAAGGCACTTGCCTATGTCAAATGGGTGAGCGATGCCACGCATTCCCATTCGGGAGTACACCCGAGAAACCTGCTGGACCGTTTCAATGTCCCGGCGAGCAACATTGCGCTGAATATTGCAGAACGGCCGGCCAGGCACCAGCGCCACTTC
>CAZHYA010000088.1:0-8507 GCA_964536525.1 uncultured Bacteroidales bacterium
CCAGGTCTTTGTTGCGGAAAGGCCCCCCGGAGGCAGTGCGGATTATCTTTTCAACTGCACTTTCCGGTTCTCCTGTCAGGCACTGGAATATTGCCGAGTGCTCGGAGTCGACCGGGATGATGGGCGTATGTTTTTCGATGACCAGCCTGCTCACCAGCTCACCCCCTGCAACGATCGATTCCTTGTTGGCCAGCGCCAGCGGCAGGCCGGCTTTCAGAGATGCCACCGTTGCCGCGAATCCGGCGAAGCCGACAATGGCATTCAACACCATATCGATCTCGCCATATGCCAGCACCTGGCTAACCGACGACTGACCGGAAAAAACCTTTATGCCCAATCCTGTTAGGGACTGCGAAACGTCATGGTAATGCTCTTCGTTGGCGATGACAACCACGTTGGGTACGAATTCTTTAGCCTGGCTGATGAGGGCAGCGGTGTTGTTACCGGCAGTGAGGACTTCGACCGTGAAATGGTCGGGGTGGCTACGGATGATGTCCAGGGCCTGCATCCCGATGGAGCCAGTTGAGCCAAGTATTGCAATGCGCTTCCTCTTCATGCCTGTCGGACTAAAAGGTCATGTATTCTTCGGGATCGACCGGCGTGCCATTGTGCCAGAGCTCGAAATGAAGATGCGGCCCGGAAGTGAGTTCCCCCGAATCCCCGCTCACGGCGACGGGTTCGCCCGCCTTGACGAAACTGCCTTCGTGCTTCAACAGCACGGAGTTATGCTTGTAAAATGAAATGAAATTCCCACTGTGTTGTATCGCTATGGTATAACCGGTTTCCGTTGTCCAGTCGGCGAAGATGACCGTGCCGTCCAGCACTGATTTGATGATGGATTCGCTGTTTGTGGCCAGGTCGATGCCATAGTGCTTTTCGGCCAGATTGAACTTGTTGACGATGATCCCTTCCACTGGTGTGAAAAATACGATATTGCTCAATTTTACAGCTCCGTCATAAAGGTTTTCCGATTCATAGAAGAAAAGATTGAATTTGGTCTGTGCTTCGTATTCAGCCCTCAGGATGGAGTCTTCGGGCGAGGATGCGATGGTGATGCTGTCGTAGTTGATCCCGGCAGCCTTTTCATGGGCGGGGGTGTCGATGATCTCCCTGCCTTCTATGATATTACGGATATTATAGAGATAGATGTCCTTAGCCCTAAGGGCACCTTCAAGAGAATCGGCCCGCCGTTCGAGGCGGTAAAGCTTACCGGGAATGCTGACATCCATGTAACCCGGAATGTACTCCCTGATCGGAGTGAAGGCAATGATGAAGATGGTGAGGGTGATGAGTATGATCGACAGGGTGACGGTGAGCAGAAACACATTCAGCCGTGAAAGCCTGAATGAAAGCCTTTCCTCATAAGTTTCATTGTTCATGATCACCAGGCGGTACTTATCCCGGAGCTTGGTGTACCATTTCCTGTCCTTTTTCTTTTTCCTTCCCATCATTTATCGGGTTCAAAGCTTTTGCAAATATCGTAAATTTCAGTGCATCTTTTTCATGCCTGCCCCAACTCAGATAATTATTCATGCTCACTGCGCTAAAACCGGTTCGAAGGATTCAGTATTTGGGTCCCACTTAAAGATTTACTCATTTCTTTACCTATATTTGCAGCTATCTAATAATAATTAATTAAAAAATAAGTTAATCACTCATAATATTTCCATTTATTTTGGACAGGATTAAGGTATATCGGATCTTTGGACAGACCCTGCTATTGGCTTTGCTTCTGTTGATGGTATCCTGTTCAACCAAGAAGAACAGCTTTACCAGGAGGATGTACCATAACCTCACCTCGCACTACAATGTTTACTGGAACGGCAAGGAGGCGATGATACAGGCCGAAAAGGAACTGCAGGAACGTATCCGCGACAACTATAACCAGATCCTGCCGGTGTTCAACTACGGGACCGAAGAAGATTCAAAGTCGGTGACGCCACTGCTCGATCGCGCAATTGAAAAGGGATCCAAGACCATCCTCAAGCATTCGATGCGGTTTGGCGGAAAGGAATACGTTAAATGGATTGACGACGCCTACCTGCTCATCGGCAAGGCATATTTCTATAAGCGAGATTATTACAGTGCCCGCCGGTCGTTCAGCTTCATCATGCGGGAGTATGAGAATAACCCGATCAAGTATGAGGCCATGCTTTGGCTTGCGCGCACCTACATAGAAATGGAGCAGTATGAGAAGTCGGAACCGCTGCTCAACCTTATCGAGACGGACATGGGCAAAGGAGAAGTGAGAATGCCGCCTGAGATATTTAAGGAGTTTTCGCTGGTACATGCCGACCATTTTATCAAGCAGGAACGCTATGACTTTGCGGTGGATTACCTTTACGACGGGATTGCCGTAGCAGGCAGGAAAGACCTTAAGACCAGGGCCAAATTCATCCTTGCCCAGATCTATCAATCGGAAGGTGATCTGGATCAGGCCTCACAGCTTTACGCTGAAGTGATCAGGCGAAACCCGCCGTACGACATGGCTTTCCAGTCGAAGATAAACATGGCCCGTGCATACGAGGCCGGTGACGGCGACAGCAGAACCATTATCAAGTACCTGACCAGGATGCTTCGCGACGACAAGAACACTGAATACCTTGACCAGATATATTTTGCACTTGCAGAAGTTGCCTTTAAGGATAAAGAAGACAGTCTGGGCATCGCATACCTGCGCAAGTCGGTATCGAAGAGCGTGGTTAACAACTACCAGAAGTCGACCTCTTCACTCATGCTGGCCGACCTCTACTTTGACATGCCCGAATATGAGCTTTCACAGGCGTATTATGATACTGCGGTTAATTTCCTCCCGGAAGATTATCCCAACTATGACAAGATCAGGAATAAGGCGGCCAAGCTTTCCGACCTGGTGGCGAACCTCAGGGTTATTGAGCTGGAGGACAGTCTTCAGCGGCTTGCCTTCATGCCGGAGGGAGAACGCTTTGCCATCATCGATGGCATCATTGCCGACCTGATAGAACAGGAGCAACAGGAGGCTGAAGCTCAGCAACTGGCCGAAAGCATGGCTGTGTTTGACCAGGGTGCCGGTGGGTTTTCGACCGGGCAGCCCATCGGTGGCGCAAAATGGTATTTCTATAATGACAACACCAAGAGCAGCGGCTTCAGTGAGTTCATCAGAAAGTGGGGAAGCCGGAAACTTGAAGACCTGTGGAGACTTAAGGACAAACAGCTGATCGCCTTTGAACCGGAGGAGCTTTTCGATGAAACCCTTGACAGCCTGGCCCAGGTTGGCGACACTTTTGGCATCAAGGCACTTGATCCGCATAACAGGGAATTTTACCTTAAAAAGATACCATTTTCGGAAGAGGCCCTGGCCGCATCCGACAGTGCCATCGCAAGGGCATATTTCAATCTCGGGCTCATTTACTATGAAGGGCTCAACAATCCGGCCAAGTCAATCGAATCGTACGAGACGCTGCTCGAGAGGTTTCCCAACGATCCCAACAGGCTGAGGGTGTATTACTTTCTCTACAGGATCTACCTCAGCCTTGGCGATATGACACAGTCGGATCGCTACAAGAACCTCATCATCAATGATTATCCCGACAGCGATTATGCCATGATCATTACCAACCCTGAATATTTTCAGAATATGCAGGCCAGGGAATCAGCCCTGGCGGAACTATATTCGGAAACATACAAGGCTTTCGAAAGAGGACAGTACTTCACGGTGATTGACAACAGCGACATGGCTGTCGTGAATTATGACGACAGTTCCGAATTGATCCCCAAGTTCCTTTACCTTAAGGCCCTCTCGGTGGTCACCGTCGACTTGGTTAATTCTCTTGCCGTCATTCTTAAAGAAATTATCAGGAATTATCCTTCCAGCGAGGTAAAGCCGATGGCTCAGGACCTGCTTTCATATATTTCGCGCGACAGGCCTGACCTGGGCACCGGAGAAGAGGCGACTGCACCCAAAGAGCCCGAGCTTCAGTCGCCCTATACCTACGAACCTGCCGACAACCTCCTCTATCTTCTCGTGGTCAAAAGGCAGGCAGTGAAACTCAATGCCATGAAGGTGAGGATTTCCGATCATAACAAGAAGTATTTCAGCCTCAGGGAACTCACCATCAACAGCGTCCTTCTTGATGATATACGGTATATGATCACGGTGGGAAACTTCAGTGATGCCGCCGATGCCATGGGATATTTCAATCAGATCACCCGCGACCCTTATGTTTTCGGGGAGCTTGGCACCGGCAACTATACCGAAGCGGTGATCTCCATGAAGAACTACCCCATCTTTTACAGGGAAAAGGATCCTGACATATATGAGCGCTTTTTTGAGGCTAAGTATCTAAAATAGACTGCAACAAACAAAAGAATCAGAGAGCAATGGCAAAAACTATCAATGGCGAGATGCAATCAGTAAACATGCTGGGTGCAGGAACGACGATCAAGGGCGACATTCAATCAAATGGCGATTTTCGCATCGATGGAACACTTATCGGTTCAATAAGTTCGAAAGGGAAGATCGTTATAGGCCAGACCGGACATGTTGAAGGAGAAGTTAACTGCAGCAATGCTGATATTTCAGGGCAGGTCAAGGCACAACTCACCGTGACGGAACTCTTAACCCTCAAAGCTACAGCGAGGTTTACAGGCGAGATCACCACGAGCAAGCTTTCTATTGAACCGGGAGCACGGTTCTCGGGTACCTGTAATATGAGCGAGCCGAATGCCGTTACAAAGCCGGAAAAACCCGCCTCCAATGACACAACAGCAACCAAAGAAAGGGAAAAAGGCGCTTAATGCCTATGCACGGTATACAAGCATTGCCTTCCAGATGCTGGTGATCATCCTTGCCGGGGTTTTCGGTGGTCGCGAACTTGACAAATGGCTTGATATACCGTTTCCGGTGTTTACGCTCATACTTACAATACTGGCTGTTCTACTTGCAATTTATACGGTGATCAAAGATCTCATAAGAAAATGACATACAGACAGGCCTTCAGCTCTTTCGTCAGGAAACTGATCATCACCACCCTGATCGTTGCCGGTGCCGCTGCGCTGATCTACCAGGCCCTGCCGGATGCCTACTATACACCGGCATTCCCGTTTCTGCTGGCATTCTTTGCATTAGCCACATTGCTGGTTTTCAATTTTATGCTGAAGGCACTTGAGAAAAGACCTGCCAGGTTCGTGAATATTTTTCTGCTTTCCACCCTGTTGAAACTCCTGGCATATATGGCGCTAATGCTTACCTATTCGCTGATCAACAGGAATGATGCACGGCCTTTCATCGTGGCATTCTTCATATTGTATATTATCTATACCATTATGGAGGTTGTCGCACTGCTGAATGCCAACAGGCATATATCCGGGCCGTGAACTGAAATAAACGATATGATTTAACCAAAATTCCTTATCGCTATGGAGAATAATAATGAATTGCTGGATTACGAGAGGATAGACAGATTTGACCCCGAGAAGATCGATAAACTTCGGGCCCACTATTATGAGATATTGAAGCTCATCGGTGAAGATCCTGATCGGGAAGGCTTGCGTGAAACCCCAAACAGGGTTGCCAAGGCCATGCAGTTCTTTACGCACGGCAATGATATTGACCCTGTTGAGATCCTGAATTCTGCAAAATTCAAGGAAGATTACAGGGAGATGGTCATCGTGAAAAACATAGATGTCTTTTCCATGTGTGAGCATCATATGATCCCATTCTTTGGGAAGGCCCATGTGGCTTATATCCCCAATGGGTATATCACCGGGCTGAGCAAGATCGCCAGGGTGGTGGAGACATACAGCCGCCGTTTGCAGGTTCAGGAAAGGCTCACTACCCAGATCAAGGATGCCATTCAGCAAACCCTCAACCCCCTGGGTGTGGCGGTAGTGATCGAGGCCAAGCATCTCTGCATGGTCATGAGGGGTGTGGCAAAACAGAATTCGGTGACAACCACATCGGATTTCACGGGTGCCTTTCAACGGCAGGAAACGCGGGCAGAATTCATACACCTGCTCGGCATGGACCTGCACTGACCCCAGGTTCAGGATGGCCGTTGCCCCCTGACAGTTTGATATGAAGTTTTATGGCATATAATTGCCGTTAACAAGAATATGTCTATTTTTGTGCGCTCAAAACGGGTTGAACCCGCTCACGCAACGATTAAAAAGAAATATGAAAGCATATGTTTTTCCGGGACAGGGTGCCCAATATCCCGGTATGGGGAAAGACCTTTATGAGGGTTCTGCACTGGCGAAAGAGCTCTTTGAGAAGGCCAATACGATCCTTAAGTTCAGGATCACCGACCTCATGTTCGACGGTAATGATGAAGACCTCAGGCAGACCCGGGTCACCCAGCCGGCTATCTTTCTCCATTCGGTGATACTGGCCAGGGTGCTTGGCGAAAACTTCAGGCCCGATATGGTTGCAGGGCATTCGCTTGGAGAATTCTCAGCCCTTGTGGCCAACAAGACCCTTTCATTTGAGGATGGCCTGCGGCTGGTGTCGAAAAGGGCCATGGCCATGCAGAAAGCCTGTGAGATGGAAGCATCGACGATGGCTGCGGTACTTGGCATGGAAGATGAAGAGGTGGAGAAGATCCTGAAGAACATTAAGGACATCGTGGTTCCGGCTAATTACAACAGCCCCGGCCAGCTGGTGATCTCGGGAAGCATCTCAGGCGTGGAGACGGCATGCAGGCTTCTCGAAGAAGCCGGTGCCAAGAGGGTTGTGCCACTAAAAGTGGGCGGAGCATTCCATTCACCCCTTATGGAACCGGCAGGCAAGGAGCTCGCCGAAGCCATCAACAGCACGAAATTCAACAAAGGCATCTGTCCCATATATCAGAATGTGACAGGGCAGTCGGTCACCGATACGGAGATCATCAAGAAAAATCTCATAGCCCAGCTGACTTCACCGGTCAGGTGGACGCAGATATCAAGGAACATGATCGCCGACGGGGCAACTGAATTCATTGAAGTCGGACCCGGAACCGTCCTGCAAGGCCTCGTTAAAAAGGTGAAGAGAGATGTAGCTACTTCCAGTGCCGCAATGCCTGAATAATATCCGGTATCCAGTATCCAGATACATTATCTATCCTTATACATCTTATCGTAATAGCTCTGGTAATCGCCGGAAGTGACATTGTTGAGCCAGTCTTCGTTGGCCAGGTACCAGTCGACGGTTTTTTCCAGACCTTCGTCGAAGTCCAGGGAGGGCTTCCAGCCCAGTTCGCCGGTTAATTTGGAGGAATCGATGGCGTAGCGCAGGTCGTGGCCGGCACGGTCGGTGACATAGGTGATCAGCTTTTCGGAAGTGCCTTCGGGGCGGCCCAGTTTCCTGTCCATGATCTTGCAGAGGAGCTTCACCAGGTCGATGTTTTTCCATTCGTTGTTGCCGCCGATGTTGTATGTATGCCCCGGTCTGCCCTGGTGAAAGATCAGGTCGATGGCTGCAGCATGGTCCTCAACGTAAAGCCAGTCGCGCACATTGAGCCCCTTGCCATAAACGGGCAGGGGCTTGTTGTTCCGGATGTTATGGATCATCAGCGGGAGGAGCTTTTCCGGGAACTGATAGGGGCCGTAGTTATTCGAACAGTTGGAGATCACCACGGGGAGCCCGAAGGTATGATGGTAAGCCCTGACGAGGTGATCGGAGCTGGCCTTCGATGCTGAATAGGGGCTTCGCGGGTCGTAGGCCGTGGTTTCGGTAAAAACCCCCGTTTCGCCGAGCGAGCCGTAAACCTCATCGGTCGACACATGGTAAAAGAGATGGCCTTCCGGCTGGCCTTTCCAATGGTGCCTGGCCGCATTCAGCAGGTTTACCGTGCCTACGATGTTGGTGTAAATGAACTCGGTTGGATTGGTGATCGACCGGTCCACGTGCGATTCTGCGGCAAGGTGGATGACCGCCTGTACATCATATTCGTCAAACACCTTCTGAACTGCCTCCGCCACGTTGATATCAGCCTTCACAAAGAGATAGTTCTTCCTGCCCTCGATGTCGCGCAGGTTCTCGAGGTTGCCCGCATAGGTGAGCTTATCGAGGTTGATGATCCTGTAGCCGGGGTATTTGTTCACCATATACCTCACCACATGTGATCCGATGAATCCGGCGCCGCCGGTAATCAGCAATGTTTTCATATCAGGTTTTATTTAAATTCCTTTTTTCCAGGGCCAGCTGCCAGTACCAGGCCGTCTTCATCATCTCGTCGAGGCCCCTTTCGGCTTTCCATCCCAGCTCACGGTTGGCGTATTCCGTGTCGGCCCATACCTGTTCGATGTCGCCGGCACGCCTGCCGCTGAACACAAAATTCAGTTTCAGTCCCGAAACCTTTTCAAACGACCTGATCACTTCCAGCACGGTAAAGCCGTTGCCCGTGCCCAGGTTGAAGATTTCCCAGGGATGTTTTTGTTTGTTGTTCACCATCCGGTCGAGGGCCACCACATGGGCCCTGGCAAGATCGACCACATGGATATAGTCGCGGATGGGCGTTCCGTCGCTGGTATTGTAGTCGTTGCCGAATACC
>CAZHYA010000089.1:0-877 GCA_964536525.1 uncultured Bacteroidales bacterium
TGAGATGATCTATCCTCCTGAAAAGACCGACCAGATCATCGTGTACTGCAAGAAAGGCCAACGTTCGGTTATTGCAGCCAAATACCTGGAGCGTCTGGGATACAGCAATGTGAGTTTTCTGGAGGGGGGATGGAAGGCCTGGGAAATGGCCTATCCGTTGCTTTACGAAGAAAACCTCGATGCCCTGGGAGGCAACCATAACGATCATGCCGAGGTTGGCGGCTGCTAGAAATTAATTGCAAATAAAGCCGGTGAATACCGGTTTTAACTCCTTAGTTTATTTGTTTTGGTTAAAGGCCCTTGCGGGGGCCTTTAATTTTCAGGGGCTGTCTCAGCTCATCGGCACTTCGAGGAATAATACGAATGCATCCTCCTCTGCCTTCACCGAGAACACTTCGGTATCCCAAACGCCCATGGCATCCCTGCGGTCGAGGATGTTCCCGTTCAGGGTTATCCTGCCTTCGATCACGAACACATAGGTTCCATTGCCGGGGTAAATGTTATGATAGTCGAGCACGCTTCCTGAACGTGGCCGGCTGAGCGAAACTGCCGCCTGCTGGTGTATGAAAAGGGTGTCGCCGCTGTCGTCATTGTTCACCACGGTTTTGATGTAGTCGACATACGACCGTCGGTCGAAGGCCTTCTGATCATAACGCGGGTTTACCTCCCTGGTGTCGGGGAAGATCCATATCTGCAGCAGGTTGACTTCTTCTTCGGGCGATGGGTTGAATTCGGAATGTGTAACTCCCGAGCCGGCCGACATCACCTGTATCTCACCGGGGGTGATGACGGATCCGTTGCCCATGCTGTCCTTGTGTTCAAGGCTTCCGCGGAGCGGGATGGTGATGATCTCCATGTTGTTGTGCGGGTGGGTGCC
>CAZHYA010000089.1:887-8487 GCA_964536525.1 uncultured Bacteroidales bacterium
TTACCCTGAGGGGTGATATGTGGATTTCATGACAGTAGGCTTTAGGTCTATATCCTATCAACAAGTTCGGCAAAGAAATTGTTTTGCGGGGATGCCCGGGTCCGTCAAAAATCGACCCGCACGGTCTCAAACCCGTGCGCCGGGATGCTCAGCTTTTCCCTGAGCGGCTCCTGCAGCTGTCCCGACAGGCCTGCCACGGAAACTTTTGCGGGTTTGAAAAGGTTCCAGCGTAAATCGGGGCTTGCTTCCGTATCGCACGGGTTATAGATCCTGACAAGAAAATGCTGCCCGTCGTTTCCGGGCACCAGGGCCGTGACGATCAGGTCAGGGTTTCCGAGGGTGAAGAGGCCGGGCGGAAGGCTTTTCCGCCCGGAAGCGGGAACGACGATCAAAGGCTGAGCGCGCTCAAGCGCACGCTGCTCGTTCCTGAGGGGATCGAAGCCGGTGCCGGGATAGAGCGAATACCTGAACACGGCCCTGCCCGGCTGGGCCGCCAGGTAGTTGGTCTCCCAGTAGTTGTTCATTACATAGCTGAAGACGGACTGGGTGGCTTCCTGCCCGTCTTTCCAGCCGCAGACGGTGGCATCCGTCGAGATCTCACCCAGTTCCACCAGGGGGGCGTCGAGCGACACCAGGCAAACCCCCTCCTCATCGCCGGAAATGTCGATCCAGCGGTTCAGGGTGTAGTAGTTATGGTTCGAACCCGGGAGTTGTTCCCTGCCGGGATGATAATACCCGAAAGCCTGGCCGATAGCGACTTCACCCCCGGGGATGTTGAAGGGAAAAGCGAAATGGACGCCTTCGGGCTCATAAACCGCTTCCTTGTCAATGGTGTTACGGATATCGATACGGCCCAATCCGTTCATGACCATGATCTCCCTGAGGAGGCCTTTAGTACCCGGTGCATCGGATTCGATACGGATGGTGTTGACGAGTTTTCCCCTGTCGGGATAGCTGATGTGCGCGTTCGTGGTGGTATGCTTATTTGCCGGATCCCTGCCGTCAACATATATGCAGGCATTCAGGCCATAACCCATGGAGATGTCGGCCAGGCTGCCATGCAGCAGCGGATGTCGAAGGGCGCTGATATCCCCGCTTTCATGGTTGAACGAAAGCTGTGTTTCGAGGCTTTGCAGCCAGGGTTCAGGGTCGATACGGGCATGGTCTTCCTCCCTGAGCAATACCCTTATTGCTGCAAAGGGGGGCACCTCCGCAACCAATACAGCGAGGGTGCCGTCCGACATGCGCTGCGACTTCAGGCGGTTCTCGTTGATGTCGGTGGCGTAAGCATTGCCGACATCGGCAGGTACCGGGAGGAAGATGATGTCGGTGACCGGCCATGAATGCGTATTCCAGATGTCGAATGCCAGCGCGTTTTCGCTTTTCCCCGGGCCCAGGGCTTCGATGGCCTGTTGCATGATCTCCTTCGAGAGACGGTCGGCTTCCAGGGCGAAGGAACGTTTGGTCTCCCACTGGTTCAGGGTGAAGGTGTCGAGCGGGGCGCTGATGCTGTTCCACGACCCCCAGGTGTGCTCGTCGAACAGGAGGATGTTCTTCCAGGCCTGCGAGATGTCTTCAGCGGGATAATGCTTGTTGCCCGAGATCACCCAGAGCGACAGGGCCTGTTCCAGCCTTTCGGCGGCTTGCCTGTTCATGGCCGTTTCCTTTGCCGAGGAGGCGGCCCCGTCCTCCCAGTAAGGCGTCAGGTCGCCCCGGAATGATGGCAGGTCATGGCCGTATTTTTCCTCGAAGGCGGCGAAGGCCTCTGTTGTGGTGGAAATGACCATTTTCGGGCTGAGGTATCGCTCATTCCATTGCATTACGATGTCGGGGAGGGCAGGGTGCGGCGGGCCGTTGTCGGAACCGATGTTGTACCTGATGATGGAGATGTCGTAGGGATAGGCGCTGTCGCTGAGTTGCTGCACATATTCAAAGATGGGTTCCTCGGTGAGGAGGTTCTTTGGCTTTTCGCTGCCCAGACCCGTATGGAACCATGAATACCCTCTTTCGGGGAACCAGGTCAGCACGCTGTCGAGCCCGTCGGGCGAAATCCAGTAGAAAGGCCGGTCGCCCCAGGTATCCTTGATGTCGCCGATGCGGTGGAACACGTTCGTTCCGGCCGAGAAATACCTGATCCCGCTTTTGGCCATCACCGGCACCAGGCTCCAGGTATATCCCGGGATGTCGGTGATCATGGCCGAGCGGAGTTCCACGCCGCAGGCTTCGGCCACATCGGCACTGCGCTGCAACAACTGTATGAGCTCTTCGGGCCTGCACAGCGCGGTGAGCTCGTTGGCCCAGAGGCCATCAAGACCGATCCCGCCCTCGCGCACGGTCCGGGAAAAGGCTTCTTTCTCTTCAGGGGTGCAGCTTTCGAGGTACGATTCAACTGCCCAGGTCACCTCCGTGTTCCATTTAAAGCGTGCCCCCGCAGGATAGTTGCCGGTGTTCTCCCATAATTCAACGGCTTCCCTGAAGAAATCGTGGTGCATCCTTTCCACTACGTGCTGGTGGTGCGTGTACCCGATATCGGAATGGCTGTGGTGCAGCAGGTACAGCGTCATGGGCTTCACCTCTTCCAGGGTGATGGCCTCCAGCCTGCTCATCACCCCGCCGATCGTCACGCTGAGGTCGTCGATCACTTCCCCCGGTTTTCCGTCAACGGGGAAATAAGTGTAATTCACACCCATTTTTACCGGGATCAGCTGACTTTGTCCGCCAGCGGTGATCATGGCCGTATCCTGCTCCCCGAAGTGGTGGATGTCGAAGCGCAGCACATACTTTTCCCCGTCTACGGCATGTATGATGGCGGGCATCTGCTTTGCATGCAGGGCGGCGTTCATGGCGTAGCGATGGGTCATGTACCAGCAGGGGTCGCCGGAGGTGGTGGCGGTTATTTTTACACGGGGTTTTTCCCCTTCGGAAAGGAGTTCCTCAGGAAGTGTGAGGAAAGCATATCCCATCAGGTCGCCGTACTTGTCGACAAGGCTGGCATTGAATTCGAGCGAGGATCCGTGCAGGCCTTCAACGGCCCACTGTTTCAAAAGCGTGTCGTGCGGATTGTAAAAAGTGAGCAGGTATTGATCATTAAGGAAAAGTTTGCAGGGATAGCTGCGTTCATTCACATCGATGCCAAAGATCCACACAAAGGTGTATTCCTCCGCTCCATCACCGGGGACCACATCCATGAACCATTCGATATATTTTGTCGAATCCTGGTTGCGCAGGAGCAGGGAGGTGTTGGCATCGGGGTGCGGCGAATGGTAGGTGAGCACTTCCCCGCTGATATCGGCGGTGTAGCCTTTGAGCCATTTCCCGGGCTGTGCTGAAATATCGGTGGCCAGTGCCATGAGGAGCAGGAAGGTGAGGGTGGTTCGCATAAAGCAAAGATTTGAATAATAAGCACCTCACCCCCTAACCCCCTCTCCTCAAGGAGAGGGGGAAGGTTTGACAAGAAGCACCTCAACCCCAAACCCCTTCTCCCCAGGGAGAAGGGGCTTTTTAATTTATTGGATGCCTGGTTACAAATTCTATAATTTCTGATATTGTTTCTTCTGGTTTATTCATAACCTGCTCATTGCTGAATCTTATAATCCTTATCCCGTATCTTTCGAGTTCAGCCGTGCGGTTTTCATCATGTTCCTTAATACTTAAAACTGAATGTATTTCTCCGTCAACTTCAATAATCAACCTTTGTTCATGACAATAAAAATCGGCCACATAATAATGTATCGGATGCTGCCTTCTGAATTTCAAACCTGCACATCTGCGACCCTTAAGAAAATTCCATAATTTTTTTTCTGCCCTGGTTTGCTTTTTTCTCAGGCTTTTGGCATATCTTCTGGTCATTCCTTCTGCGTCAAAATACAGAAAAAAATCGATGTTTTTTTTCTTGAAAACCACCAATTATTGAATTAAACATCTCTATTAGTTAATACTCAAATATCAAAATTGTCCCCCAAAATAAATTTATTTTCCCCTTCTCCCCGGGGAGAAGGGGTTAGGGGTTGAGGGGTTTTGCAGAAAAGCATCCCGGGAAGAGAGGTCCAGGGGGTGAGGTGCATAAAATATATGATGTGAAGAGCGACCGGCGTTAGGTGCTCAGAATTTAAGCATTGAAAATCAAATATCGCTCAATCGCTCAATGTCTACCCTTCTTCCTTCACCCGGTAGATCTCCCTCAGGATAGGGTCGTACTTGGCGTACAGTTCCTTGCGCTTGAGTTTGAGGGTGGGCGAGAGTTCCCCGCTTTCGGGCGACCAGCTGTCGCAAACCATCCTGAAACGCTTGATCTGCTCTATCTGGCCGAGGCGTTTGTTTACCTTGTTCACCTCTTTCTGCATGCGGGCCACGACTTCTTTCTGCCTGACAAGGTCCTTGTTGTCCTCGTAATGGATCTTGTGCTTGGTGGCCCAGAAGTGGAGGTAGTCGAAATTGGGGGCGATGAGGGCGGAAGCGAACTTCTCGTTTTCGCCTACCACCATCGCCTGCTCGATGAGCGACGATTCTTTCAGGATGTTTTCGATCACCTGCGGGGCGATGTATTTCCCGGCCGAGTTCTTGAAGATCTCCTTTTTGCGGTCGGTGATCTTCAGGAAGAGGTCGTCGTGCAGCTCGCCGATGTCGCCGGTGTGCAGCCAGCCGCTTTCGTCGATGGTTTCGCGTGTCTGTTGCTCATCCTTATAATAGCCCATCATCACGCTTGGTCCCTTGACCAGGATCTCGCCATCGTCGGCGATCTTTACCATGATGTTGCCGAGAATGGGGCCAACGGTGCCAAAGCGTACCCGTTTTATGTTGGTGGGGTCGTTCACGGCGATCACGGGCGATGTTTCGGTGAGGCCGTAGCCTTCGTAGATGGGCAGGCCGGCGGCCCAGAACACCCTGATGAGCCTCTCCTGCAATGCCGAGCCTCCAGAGACAATGATCTTGATGTTCCCGCCGAGACCGGCACGCCAGTGCTTGTAGATCAGCTTGTCGGCGAAAGCCCTTTTCTTGTCGTACCACCAGCTGTTGCGCCCCGGTTTTTTGTAGTGGTGGGCCAGGTTGACGGCCCAGAAATACAAGGCTTTTTTTACGCCGCCCAGGTCCTTGCCCTTCTTGATAAAGTTATCATAGACCCTTTCCAGCAGCCTGGGCACGGTATTGAAGATCTCGGGTTTGATCTCCCTCACATAGTCGCCGATCTTCGCAAGGTTATCCACATAGTATATCCCCAGGCCGTTGATCTGAAAAATATAATTGACCATGCGTTCGTATACATGGCAGAGGGGGAGGAAGCTGATGGCCTTGGCCGGGTGCCTGAGCGGAAGCAGGGGGCGCGTGGCCAGCGTGTTGCTCAGCAGATTGTGGTGCGAGAGCATGACCCCCTTGGGCTGGCCGGTGGTGCCGGAGGTGTAGATGATGGTGAGCAGGTCGTCGGGCCGCACAGCGTCCCTGACCTCCTCAAGCGCCTGCTGCTGTTTTTCCGCGGCGCTTTTCCCCAGTTGCGTAAGGGCCAGCCAGTTTTTTTCGCCTTCAATATCGTTGAAGGTATAGACGGCGATGAGGGAAGGGACTTTCTTCAGTACTTTCCTGACCTTTTTCAGCAATACCTGGTCCGACACGCAGAGCACCCTCGCCTCGCAGTGGTTGAGGATGTATTCCTGTTCAGCGGAGCTGATGGTAGGGTAGATGGGCACGTGCACCATGCCGGCCTGGGCGATGCCCATGTCCATGATGTTCCATTCGGGCCGGTTCGGGGTGATGGTGGCCACCCGGTCGCCCTTCTTCAGGCCCAGCTCCAGCAGGCCAAGGCTCACATTGGTCGCCATCTCAACATATTCTTCCGCAGAATACCTGATCCATTTTCCATCTACATTTTTCGCAAACGCATCTTCCTTACCGGCATAGTCGGTGCGGTAAAGTTCGAGGATGTCGAACATTCGGGTTAATTCCATGATCAAGGGTTTTGGTTAATTTTTCCATCCCTGACAATACAATTTGGGTTGGCGGTAAACAACAAATATAGGGAAAGATATGAAGTGTTGAGTTTTGAGGGTTGAGTTTTGAGGTTTAAATTTTTACCGGGTGCGTGGTTCGGGGTGCGTGGGACGAGGAAAATTAATATCCCCGAACCCCGTCCCTCGTCCCGCGAACCGGTTTGTTGCAATTATGCATGGTTTCATTGTTTCATTGTTCCAGTGTTCCAGAGTTGCAGTTTCTCAGTGTTCGATGGTTTTAACACTGAAACACTGAAGCACTGAAACCATATCCCTATTTAGAAATCACAACCTTCGCCGTCTCCACCACATCCCCGGCCTGCAGCCGCAGCAGGTAGATACCGTCGGGGAGGTGGGAGAGGTTGAGTTTCGTGTGATGATCGCCTTGATTCAAACGGGAGTCGCATTGGGACTCAATAGATTCACCTGTAAGACTGATGACCTTGATGTTCACATCAGTCGACCTTTCCAGGGTGTACCTGATGGTCACAAGCCCATTTGATGGATTTGGCATCACTGACAAATTCAGCCTATCTTGTTCAAATGAATATTCCGGGATCGCGGTACAGATCTTTTCCTCATCTGCTCCAATATCAAACAAATCATCGAGGGGCCTGCTTTCCCCGTCCATATCATATCCTGGAGCGTAATAGGTGATGCCGGCGATTTCTAATTCAGGGATCCCCTTGTTAATGCATGGACTGGGAGCGGAGCAGTTCAGATGGCAGGTGTCGTCGCAAAACAGGGGGTCCTGATTGATATTATTGTGGCCTTCCCATAAACCTTCAATACCATCCGGATCGATATTGCAATAGGCAACAGTGATGATGTTTCCTTCATAGTTATAGATCTCGGCTGCATTTGGCGCCTCGTTATCCCAGAACACGGACTTGATGACAATAGGTGCCTCCAAACCATAAGTTGAAAAAACAGCTCCTCCATAAGCAGCTACGATTCCTGTAAAGGTGTTGTTGATCAGTACAGGCTTGAGGGAACCGTCCTTATGACCATCAACCGGACCAGGGAAGGATTCGGGGATGAGAGGTTCAGCTTCCCTGTTGTCTTTCTTCACATAATGCCAGAACCTGATGGCCCCTCCCTCTTTGCTGCCCTCATTGTTCTGGAACAGGTTATTCACGATCCTCAGGTTATAGGAATTACGGCAATACAGCCCGGCTGCATATTCAGCTACATTATCCTTTACATAATTTTTTTCGAAGATAACATAAGCGCTGTCAGCCAGGTATATCGAGCAGCCTCCCCCGAAAGCGGTCCCATTAGCAACGTTATTCATGAATGAATTTCCAGATATGAGTGTGCTGTCACCCGCCTTGTTTACAATCAATCCGCAGCCGATTCCCTGATCTGAGGCCGTCATGGTGTTGCCAATAAACTCGTTGTCGGTAACTTCGAGCTCATCAATTAATCTGAGCCTGGCTCCCGCACCATATAGATTGGCTCCTTCACATGAATTATTAATGATGCTGTTTCCGGAAAGAACCACCGGACCTGTAGTAACTTCATTAATATAAAGCCCTCCACCAGAGACCTGTTCTGCCGCTATAGCCGTATTTCCATAAAAAGTGTGATTGTAAAGCTTGCATGGAGCTGCTCCTGAA
>CAZHYA010000090.1:0-1396 GCA_964536525.1 uncultured Bacteroidales bacterium
TAACTGTAAAAGCTATGCCTATCAGGGTCATGATGCCCATAATGGTAAAATACAGCTTGAGTTGGGTGAGGGATTTTACAAGGCTGAACTTGTCGCCGTTAAAATAGGCCTGTTCTGAGGAGGAGCCGGCCTGGTAAAGCACCACACCCATCCATATGGGAAGCCATGCGATGATAATGCCGACAATGGTGAGGGCATAAAGTACCCCGCCGATGATCATGAGCACTCCCATCAGTTTCATCCAGCCGCGCGCCTGGTACACAGGCGTACTTACTTCCTTGATGAGGGTTACCTGTTCGTTGTTTGTTTCTTCCATGCTTGAGAGATTTAATTATTTTTGTAAGGTTATCGGGCAGGTTTAACTGCCGGAAAAGCAAATATAAGTATCAGCAGCAATCATTCAAAATAAAACGATGAGTATTGACGCAAAACATATCAACATCCTTTCAGTCAACATTTCGGAACGAAAAGGCACCATCAAGAAACCCGTAAGTGAAATAAACCTGAACCGGGAAGGAGTGGCAGGGGATGCGCATGCAGGGAAATGGCACCGGCAGGTAAGCCTGCTCGCCAGGGAAAGCATCGACAAGTTTGAAAAACAGGCCGGTCGCGAGATCACGAACGGTGAATTCGCAGAGAACATCACGACGGAGGGGATGCTGCTCTATGAAGCCTCTCCCCTCGACCGGTTCTTTTGCGGGGAGGTGGAACTGGAGGTGACCCAGATCGGCAAGAAATGCCATGGCGACAGTTGTGCCATCTTCCGCGAAGTAGGCAACTGTGTCATGCCAAAGGAGGGAATCTTTTGCCGCGTGCGGGCCGGCGGCGCTCTGAGGGCCGGCGACGCTCTCGAATATATTCCAAAGGTTTATTCCGCCCTTTTGATCACCCTCAGCGACCGGGCCCATGCCGGCGAATACGAAGACCGCAGCGGGCCACAGCTGGCCGCGCAACTCAAAACATTCTTTGAAGGGCAAAGGTGGCTGCATGATATTGAGAACGTGTTGATCCCCGATGACGGGCAGGCCCTGAGCGCACTGCTGCTCGATGCCGTAGAACAGGGTGTCGACTTTGTCTTTACCACGGGAGGCACAGGTATAGGACCGAGGGATTTCAGCCCTGAGGTGGCCAGGAGCGTGATCCAAAGGGAGATCCCCGGCATCATGGAGATGATCAGGATGAAATATGGCAAGGAAAAACCCAACGCATTGCTGAGCAGGGGAGTCGCCGGATCAGCCGGACAAACCCTCATCTTCACCCTGCCGGGAAGCGTAAAGGCCGTAAACGAATATATGGAGGAGATCGTAAAGACGCTCAGGCATATGCTGTATATGCTGCACGGACTGGATGTGCATTAGAGGCATCGGGCGTCAGGTCCCGATTCCCGGTTCCCGGG
>CAZHYA010000090.1:1406-6271 GCA_964536525.1 uncultured Bacteroidales bacterium
GTGGATCCACGAAAAACGATGAAATCGAAGATTCCTGGTTTTTCGGGACATCAGGTATCCGGCAATAAAAGATAAACCATACATAACTGCATAAACCATGACAAGGGAAAGAGCCATAGAACTTCTCGAAAAGTACATCAGTAACGAGCGGATGCGTAATCATTGCTATGCCTCGGAGGCGGTGTTGAGGGCGCTGGCGGTGAGGCTGGGCAGGGATCCCGACCAGTGGGGAATGGCAGGGCTGCTACACGACATCGATGTGGAGATCACCGATGCCGACCCCAAAAGGCATGCCCTGGAAGCCGCACCTATCCTGGAAGCCGAAGGGATGGATCCAGAAAGTATCGAAGCCATCCAACTCCATAACGAGATGGCTGCCAACATCCCGCGCACAAAGGAGTTTCACCATGCGCTGGCAGCCGGCGAGACCATCACAGGCCTGATCATCGCGACCACGCTGGTATACCCCGACAGGAAGCTGGCAAGCGTCAAGCCCAAATCTGTCGTTAAACGGATGAAGGAAAAAGCATTTGCGGCCTCTGTAAACCGCGACACCATCATGGAATGTGAAAAGATCGGTATCCCCCTGCCCGAGTTCGCAGAACTGGCCATCAATGCCATGAAAGGGATCAGCTGCAGGCTGGGGCTGTAATTATGGAAGAAGGAAAATGGAAAATGGAAAATGGAAACGGGGAAGGGGAAAGTAATAAGATTTGAGATATGAGACTATGGGACTGTGGGACTGGGAGACGTGGGATTTCCGCATACCCCGTACCGCATACCCCGCACCTATCTTATGAATATGGGACTGTGGGATTAAGTTAGCTGAAATCACCATCAATGGCCTAAAATTTAAAACTCAAAACTCAAAACTCAAAACTTAAATGACATCCGTTCAGCGGCAATATGATGCCATCGCTTCCATATACGACCTTTTGGCAGAAGGTGATGATGGGATGATCAATTTCCGCATCAATGCGATGAAGGAACTGGAACCATTAGATACCGATGCCAGGGTACTCGATTGTTCCTGTGGGACCGGAAGTCATGCCATCTGGCTGGCAAGGCAGGGGTACAGGGTATATGCCTCCGACATCAGTGCAGGCATGCTCGACCGGGCCAGGCATAAGGCATCCAGGGAAAAGCTCGACATCACTTTCTTTCAAAGCAGCTGGAAGGAACTGCCGGATAATACCAGCATGAAATTCGACCTGGCATGTTGTCCGGGAAACTCTCTTTCGCATCTTGAAAGCCTTGATATGCTTGCGGCATCCTTCAAAGGGATCAGACAGGTGGTCGCGCCGGGCAGAAGTTTTATCTTCGACACCAGGAACTGGGAAAAGACTTTTACGGATAACAGCCTCCACAACCAGGATTTCCGGGTGAAGGGGAAGCAGGGCATCTTCGATGTCAGTTACAGCTATGAGATCAAAGGCTGGAATAAAAGCAGTAAAATGTATGTCGACATCCGCCCCGCGGATACAAAAAAGCTCACACGATTTGAATTTGATTTTCTGCCAGCCGGCTTCGACCAATACAATAAAGCACTTCGCAATGCCGGTTTCGGAAGGATCGAACAGAGATTCTTTCCCGGCAATGATTATTACTTCGTGGTTGCAGTATAAGGAAATCATAAAAGGTGATCACTGCCCGCATGAATACGATCCGCTTACCGGGATCCAGTGTTTCAGGCCCTGCCCCGTGCATTTTATTAACAACCTGCTTTTCATAAGAAATTTTCCGGCCTATTGAAATGGGATATGCACAATGCTTACTTTTGCATGAGTATGCTCCGCAGGATCCTCCACCGGCTCAACAACAAATTTTTTTACACCATTCTTATCTTTGGGGTCTGGATGTTGTTTTTCGACAACAACAACTTCATTGCACAGATCCGCCTGAACAAAACCCTCAACGAACTTGAAATGGAACGCCGGTATTATCTCTCCGAGATAGAAAAAGACCGGCAGGCCACCTATGAACTGATCACCGATACCCTTACCCTCGAAAAGTTTGGTCGCGAAAAGTATCTCATGAAGCGCGACAACGAGGACATCTACCTCATCGTTGAAGAAGAAAATTGATTTTTTCTGACTAATATGCATATATTTGCATATCTATAACTGATTAGCAAGCTGATCAATAATGAAGGATAAACCGGCTCTTTCGCTTAGCCTTAAGACCGTTTAACCGCTTTTTGAAAGTTATGGTTGCTTGCGTGATCCGTAATATCAATTATTGTTCTTAAACCAATTTGTTATGGCAGAGATAACATATACCCAGTCGGTTCAGAATTGTGTGAGACGATGCAGGCGTGTGGCGCGCACTGCACTCGCCATCGTTACCGTATTTTGGATATTTTTTGCAATTTTTTCCGGATTTGAAGGCGCCGGTTTCGGGGTCTTACAGGGCAGCTATGCCGGCATGCTGCCCTGGCTGGTCATCGCAGTGCTTTGGATTGTAGCCTGGAAATGGGAAATTCCGGGCGGTTTGCTGATCATTGCGTACAGCATCTTCATGGCATTTTACCTCGACATATTTGCAGGACACTCAACAGAAACCCTCATGATCATCACCCCCCTGGTAATGACCGGTTTCATGTTCGTATTTATCGGGTTCAGGATCCTGGCGGCCAGGAGGGCGGATGCTGCAAGATCCTCATAGCAGGCGGTCAGGCAAATCCATAAACCTTATACTCGTGCAAAAAACTTCCTGCCTCGGCAAATACGCTTTCGAACCACCTGTCGACCTTCGCGGCCGTTTCAGGGTCTTTGCTCACCGGGAAAGGTGCTTCATGGGTATACTGGTAAGGGAAGTCGAGATAGTTTACCCACACGCCTGACCTGTCGAAGGCCTCGAAAATATGTTCCGCCGGAAAGACCTTGTCGTCCTTAAGGGCAAAAACGAGGAGGCGGTCTTTGAAACCGGAGAAGGTCCTTTCGCGGAGTGCGCTGAAATAATCAGGTGACAGCATGGCCATGAATGCCCGTGCAATGTTTTTCACATCAAGCACTTCAACGTACGATTTAAGTGTTTTCCTCCTCCAGCTGCTCTCATTGAGGTAATATTTGCGAAGCTGTTCAAAGGCCTGCTGGTCGAGGATGAAGCGCGAGATGCCATTGATATGGCTGAACACGCTGCCACCCGCGAAAAGCACAACCCTCGACCTGTCGAAGATGCCGCCGGGGTTGGCGATCATCAACACCTGCGTGAGAAAAGCTCCGATTGAGTATCCAAAAAAGTGGATCTCAGTACTTTTACTAAATGCCGGATGCTCTCCGGAGCTTATATGATTTACCAAATTGAGGAGATCCATCACGCTTTGATATCCTGAAAGCGCAAAACGTTCGGGCATATTATCGAGCCGCTCGCTGATGGCGGCATTGGCAAAGCTGGCACACTCCTGGCCCTCGTATCGCTGCTGCCGGTCGTGGCTGAGCACCGACATTTCCCGGGGGTCAGTCCAGCTTTCGGGCATGCGGTTCATGTGGAAGCTTATGGGGAAAAGTATTACGCCGTAGCCCGTGCGTTCAACCAGTTCCCGTGCCCACGGAAGATATTTTTCCCAGCTGCGCTCGTTGAGCCCATGCAGGAGGATGATCGCACGGTCGACGGTCTTCACCCCCACAGGCAGGAACACCGGATAGCGGAACTTAATGTTCTCCACGATCTCCTTGTCGGCGATCCCACTCAGGAAGCTCCGCTCCTGCCTCGAAGCCTTGGATGCCCCCGGAAGATGCCTGTTGTAACCCGAGCTGAAAGGAAAAGTCTGGTATGATATCCCACACTCCGCTATTGAAGCGCTTCCGGCTTCCAGCGAAAAGGCCTTCCCCATCAATTTATGATAGTCTGTATATCCCATTTGTTGTTTACGGATTGTTGATGAATGCAAAATTCATAAAACGCTTATTTCAAGTCAAATAAAAGGGATATGAGGCCCTGAAGGGTGACCAGATCGGCCATACAGGGGCGAAATTCCCCTATGCGGGGTGAAATAAATTTCGATGAGCAGGCATTTTAAAACTGCTGTTATAAAGCAATTTTGTTAAATTTGTATGCATTCAAACCCGCAACCTGCCGCCGTATATGCAGTTCTACGAAAAACCGATCCCTGACTATCTTACCCGAAAGGGCAACCTCATCAGGCTTGTAATATTCACCGCGGTGTTTGCTCTTGCATTCATCAATATTTACGATCCCTTTGGCGTGGATTCCTACCTGGAGCTGAGCGGCATCATGATGTTTCTTTACTCAAGTTTCGTGATCCTTACAGGAATGCTGGTGGTGGTGGTTAGCCGGGTGATCATGTATATTTCTTGCCGCTCAGGAACACTCAACTACTGGCAATACATCTTATGGGTTTTTGCCGAGATCCTGGTGATGGCATTCGTGTATTCCATCTATGTCAAGTTTATCCTTTCAGACGACCGCGATTTCATGGAGATATTTACGATCAGCATGAAAAACACTTCACTGGTAATCCTTTTGCCCTACACCATTCTGTGGTTGTATTTTTCGTGGAAGGACAAAACCGACAAGCTGGAGCAGCTTGAAGACAGGGAGGTGCCGGACCAGGCCGCCCGCCCGGGCATGATCCCTTTCAGGGACGAAAAAGGGAGCCTCCGGCTTTCGGTACATGCCGAAGACCTGCTTTATCTTGAGGCAGCCGACAATTACGTTACCGTACATTACCTGCTCCGTAATAAACTGCAAAAGTTCATGGTCAGAAATTCAATGAAGAGCTTCGAGCAGCAGTTCATGAACAGCAATATCATCAGCCGGAAGATATGGATGTCATTTTATTCTGCGGGGGAAGAGGTACCCGACTCAGCGAAAAAACCCACGAAATGCCAAAGCCACTGGTA
>CAZHYA010000090.1:6281-8450 GCA_964536525.1 uncultured Bacteroidales bacterium
ATATCATCAGGTGCCATCGCTCCTACATGGTTAATCTCGACAAGGTGAAGGTGATCAGGAAGGAAAAGGATGGCCTGCATCTGGAACTGGACACGGAGCCGCCCATAGCGCTCCTGGTAACCAAGACCTATATCCACGGGGTGATGGAAGCTTTCGCCAGGATCTCACCCCTCGATGCCTGAAAAAAATATCTTCATGACAGCGACCACCTGCATATTCCTTTCCCTCCTTTTTGCAATTATGCCATGGCAACGCCTGCCGGCCCAGCACAAACTGCAACCGGGATTCGACCCTCAGGAATATGCCATGCTGCTCAGCCTCACAGGGGATGTTTCAGGCAGGAGCGGATTTGAGGACGGCCCCGGACAATACCGCCTGGTTTACCGGTCCGAACCCACCGGCCTCGACAACCGTTTCGATGTATGGCTAGGCAACGATCAAACGGGGATCATCGAGATCAGGGGCACCACGGCAAAGACCAGGTCATGGCTCGAGAACTTTTATGCCGGCATGGTTCCTTCCAGGGGAAGCATCGAAACCCGGCAGCACGAAGTTTTCTGCTACAAGCTTGCCGAACAACGCAATGCCGCCGTCCATGCCGGATGGCTCACCGGCCTTGCCAGCATGGCCCCTGCCATGATCGGGAAGATCAACGAATATTATGCCACCGGCACCAGGGAATTTATCATCATGGGCCATAGCCAGGGCGGAGCCATCGCTTTCCTGCTCGATTCATACCTGCATTATGACACCCTGGATCTGGTTCCTGACGATATCGTTTTCAAGACATACAACAGCGCGGCTCCCAAACCCGGCAACCTCTATTATGCATACGATTATGATTTCATCAACCGCGGCGGGTGGGCCCTGCGGGTGGTGAATCCCATAGACTGGGTGCCCGAAACGCCCATCAGCGTGCAGACTGCCGACGATTTCAGCGAGGTAAACCCATTCAGGGACATGGCCACCTTCACCGGCAATATGGCCTGGCTCGGGAAGGTCATCATCAGGTCGATGTTCAGGAAAACATGGCGTTCACTCGACAAATCGCGCGACAGGCTGATGAAATACCTCGGGTTTAAGCTATTCAACTACGTTGAGCAATATATGCCAGGCATGACCGAGCCGGAATACGTAAACTCCATGAACTACACCCCCGCCGGCACCCCGGTGATCTTGCCTCCCAACGATGCCTATTACCGGGAATTTGTCCCCACCGCCCGCGACGATGTGTTCAGGCACCACAAGGCGGAGGCATATCTTTTCCTTCTTGAACAAAATTACCCCGAGAAACCCTGAAGCCTGAAAAAATCAAAAAACCTGTACCATTGCCGACCCGGGAAATCCTACTTTCTGCTGAAGGGGATCCCTCCTCCCCCGGATAAACCGGGGTCGATCGGGATGACGAGCAAACACAAGCATCAGAGAAATTAATTAAACCATTTCCCTTTGTCGTTGTCAAACTTCCCGAAGGGATAAGGCATTCTGTACTATTATTCAAATAAATCAGTAATTTTGCCTGAACTGAAAATTTTCGGCACCCTGAGCCGTTACAGAGATAATAAAAGCAAACATTTTGGAAAGATTCTATCACACCCTGAACATCGCCATCGATGCTGTGCTGGCTAACAAGTTCCGATCCATCCTAACGGCCCTGGGCATCATTTTCGGCGTTGCTGCGGTCATTGCCATGATGGCGATAGGCAACGGGGCCCGGCAGGAGATCCGGGAACAGATCAAGATGGTGGGGTTTAACAACATCATGATCACCCCCATCCTCGACAATACCTCTGCCGATGGAGAAGACGAGGAGGAAGGAAAAACGCTGAAAGGCAAGTATTCGCCGGGGCTGACACTCAAAGATGCCCAAAGCATCCGTGAGATCATCCCTACGGTAATGAGGGTGAGCCCGGAGGTGACTTACGAAACGTATATCATCAAGGACGGCATCAGGAAGAAGGCCACCCTGAAAGGGGTAACCCCCGATTTCTTCCATGTTTACAACCTTCCCCTGGCCGAAGGGGAGATGTTCAACGAGCTGCAGCTCAATTTGCTACCACTGAGGCAAGAATCCCAACGCTGAAGATTGCACTGGAAATGACTCGCAACCGCTTAGATGTCTTTTTAGGAAGCACACCTGGAGAAAATGATGATCTTTTTGTTATACAG
>CAZHYA010000091.1:0-4314 GCA_964536525.1 uncultured Bacteroidales bacterium
AGATCAGCTTCGAGCGCAAGATAAAGGTTTGCCAGGGTTTGAGCTTCGATGCCCTGGGTAGCATCCACAATCAAGAGAGCGCCTTCGCAAGCCTCCAGCGCCCGGCTGACTTCGTAATTAAAGTCCACATGTCCGGGGGTGTCGATCAGGTTCAGCTCGTAGGTTTGACCATCCTGGGCGGTGTAGTTCATGCGAACAGCCGAGGCTTTAATGGTCACGCCTTTTTCACGTTCCAAATCCATCGAATCTAAGACCTGGGCGACCATCTCGCGATCGGAGATGGTGCCGGTTATTTGGAGCAGGCGATCCGCCAGGGTGGACTTGCCGTGATCAATATGGGCAATGATACAGAAATTGCGGATGTTTACCATGGGTGCAAAAATACTATTAATTCTTGTACGACAGAGGATTTTTACGCGGGCGCGGACGAATTTTCGTTTAACGGAATAATAATGGACTTGTATAACTTTTAATAGTAATTTTGGCATCCTTTTGTGAACTTAATCATTACATAATACGTTATCATAAAAGGAAATACATTTGAATGGTACGGGGCAGGTGTTCCGGCCGATTATTAACAGAAAAACAATATGAATATGGACAAGATTCGAGTTGGAATTATGGGATTCGGAGAGGTTGGCCGCCATATATACAGGCTTTGCCTCCACGATGAACGTATTGAGATCGTCGCCATTGCCGACCTGGGGCGTCCGGAGATCCTGGAGTACCTGTTGAAGGCAGAGACCAAGGGGGGCATTGATGTGAAGCTGGAGGGCAATTTCCTGGTCTCCGGAAACGGAAAGGCCAGGATGATCCAGGGCAGGCACCTGGAGCCCGGCGATATTTTGTGGGACAGCCTGGATGTTGATGTGGCGATCGACGGGACAGGAATATATAAGTCAAAGGCAGGGATGGAGCGCCATCTGAAGGCAGGTGCCAGGCGGGTGGTCCTCACTACGCTGCCCAGCGACGAGATCGACCGTGTTGTGATCATGGGCGTGAACGAGCACACCATGAAGCGCAGCGACAGGATGATATCTGCAGGATCGGCCACCACCAATGCCACAGCCCTGATCCTGAAGGTGCTCGACGATGCCTTCGGTGTCGACTATGCCATGCTCACCACCGTGCATTCATACACCTCCGACCAGCCTCTTCGCGACAAGGCGAGCACCGACTTCAGGAGGAGCCGTTCGGCGGCCGAGAATCTCATTCCCAATGAAACACCCAGCCCCCGATGGATACAACATGTCATGCCAGAGTTCAGGGGGCGAATAGAAGGTTCGGCACTCAATGTGCCCGTGCCTAACGGATCGCTGCTTGACCTCACAACCGTTCTCAAGAAGTCGGGCGTGACGAAAGACCAGATCAATGATGCCGTGGCTGCCTATGCCAAAACAAACCCGCAGGTTGTGCGGGTGGTTTATGATCCGATCGTATCCACGGATGTGATCGGCGACAGGCATTCCGTGAACTTCGATGCCCGGGCCACCATGTTGTCGCCGGGCAGAATGGTGAAGACGCTGACCTGGTACCATACGGCCCTGGCAACGGCTTGCCGCATCATCGATGTGATCGTGGCCTACAATGAATTAGATAAGAAAGGAGGTTCAAAATGAGAGTAGCAATAAACGGTTTCGGAAGGATCGGACGCTCTGTGTTCAGGATCCTTAATGCCAGGAAAGATGTCGACGTGATCGCCATCAACGACCTCTTCGACAACGAGGTGCTGGCTTACCTGTTGAAATATGATACGGTGATGTCGGGTTTCGGACAGGACATCACGCTTGAAGGTGATTATCTCGTTACCCCGCATGAAAGGGTGAAGATGCTCAGCATCAAGAACCCTGAAGAACTGCCATGGAAAGAGCTCGAGATCGACGTGGTGGTTGAGGCCACCGGCATCTTCCGCACCCGGGCAACCCTGGAACCCCATCTGAGGGCAGGGGCCAAGCGGGTGGTGCTTACGGTGCCTTCTAAGGACGAGATTGACTGCACCGTGGTGCTGGGCGTGAACGATGACGAACTCAAACCTGAGCACAGGATCATCTCCAACGCCAGCTGCACCACCAATTGTCTGGCTCCCATGGCCAAGATCCTGCACGATTCATTCGGGATCAAGGAAGGGCTCATGACCACCACCCATGCCTATACCAACGACCAGCGGCTGGCCGACGTACCCCACAAGGACTGGCGCCGCGGACGTGCGGCAGCGGAGAACATCATTCCCACAACCACCGGTGCTGCCAAGGCTGTCGGACAGGTGATCCCGGAGCTGAAAGGAAGGCTCGACGGTATGGCCTCAAGGGTTCCCGTGCCCGACGGCTCGGTGGTCGACCTGGTGGTGGAAGTTGAAAAGGATGTGACCGTTGAGGATATCCATGCTGCGGTGCGGGTGGCCTCAAAGACCAAACGTATGGAAAGGATCCTGCTTTACTCCGAAGAAAAAGTGGTGTCGTCCGATATCGTTGGCAACTCCTACAGCTCCATCTATGACCCGGAATATACTAAAGTTCTGGGCAAGCGCATCGTGAAAACACTGAACTGGTACGACAATGAATGGGGCTATTCGAACAGGGTGGTGGACCTGATCCTCATCCTGAAGGATATCGACAAATAGAATGGTCCTGATAAGTAAAAAGGGCGGCCTGCAGGCCGCCCTTTTTTTTTACCAGGGTTTCCCGAACGAAGCAGGGGGGTATTCTTTCCGGCATTCAACGAACATGCTGCCCCGACGGTTTCGCAGGCTGACCAGTGAGCGCTTGCCCGTTAATCTCGATAATAGTGCCAGGGGAAACAGCACCAGGTAGAATACGATGGTCAGAAGGATGTTCGGGACGATGAGGCCCATGAGCCATCCGGTCTTATGCCAGACAAAAACGACCTGATGGCTCAGCCAGCCCGAAAGGCTTCCTGCCAGGCCAACAGCCAGAGAAGTATACAATGCCCAATCGCCCCTCCATACCAGGTAAATGACCAGGAACCCGGTGGCGAGCACCATCATGGTGCGGAAAACATCTTCTTGGCCTCTTTTCTTCATAGGATCCCGTTAAAAGATGGTATAGATGAAAGGTGCCACGGCGCTGCCCCCGCCAAAAATGATAAGCAGGCCGAGCAGGAGCAGGAAGATGATGATGGGGGTGAGCCAGTACCTCTTGCGCTCCCGCATGAAAAACCACAGGTCTTTTAGAAATTCCATAATATCAGGTTCATAAACTAATCCATTTCAAATTCCATTTTCCAGGCTTCCCTGTTCTGCCAGTCGGGCTGGTCCGTCTTACAATAGAGAAAGTCGTTGATGACCAGGTAATCCATCTCCGTGCTCATAAAGCACTGGTAAGCATCGAACGGGGTACACACGATGGGTTCGCCCCGCACGTTGAAGCTGGTGTTGACGATGACGCCATAGCCCGTTAGCTCTTTAAATGACGTGATGAGCTTATGGTACCTGGGATTGGTTTCCCTGTGGACGGTTTGTATCCGTGCCGAGAAATCGAGATGCGTTACTGCCTGTATGTCGCTTCGCTCATAGTAAAGTTTTTCCCACAGCGGCAGACGCTGAAAATCCGGCGGCAGCTCTTTCCTGCGAACCTCCCTGACAGGAGCCACCAGGAGCATGTATGGCGACGGCGTTTCCAGGTCGAAAAATTGATTTTGTTCTTCGATAAGCACCGATGGTGCGAAGGGTCTGAATCCCTCTCTTTTCTTGATCTTCAGGTTGAGTTTCTTTTGCATCTCGGGATTTCTCGCATCTCCGAGAATGCTCCTGTTGCCCAGTGCCCTGGGCCCGAATTCCATCCTTCCCTGGAACCATCCGACGACCGACCCTTCGTTGATCTTCCGGGCGACGTCAACCGCCAGCTTGTCGAAAGAAGGATAATGCGTGGCGATGGCCTTTACCCTGCGATTCATCCTTATGATCTCCTTGCCTGAGAATTCAGGCCCAAGGAATGCTCCCTGCATGCTGTCGGCTCCGGGCTTTATGGATCTTTCTTCTTCGAAGAATAAGTGGTTGATGGCCAGCGCTGCGCCCAGGGCCCCTCCGGCGTCGCCTGCAGCGGGCTGTATGAAGATATCCTCAAAAACACCTTCCTGCAGGAGTTTTCCATTGGCCACACAGTTGAGCGCAACACCACCGGCAAGGCACAAATACTTTGCTCCGGTAATGCGTTTGGCCTCGGCGGCCATTTTCATGACGATCTCTTCCGTCACATGCTGTATGGCAAAGGCCAGGTTGCAATGATGCTGCTGAAGTTCGGATTCTTCTTCCCTCCGGGGAAAGGAGAACAAGCGTTCCCACTTCCTGCCCTGAAC
>CAZHYA010000091.1:4324-8378 GCA_964536525.1 uncultured Bacteroidales bacterium
AAGTGAAGTACACGGGATTGAGCCATATCGACCCATCATCCTTGATGTCGACAAGCTCCTGCCTGATGATCCGGATAAATTCCCTGGTCTGCCCGGATCCGGGATCGCCATAAGGCGCCAGCCCCATCAACTTGTATTCGCCCGAATTGACCCTGAATCCGAGGTAATAGGTGAATGCACTGTACAACAGACCGACTGAGTGGGGGAAATGCAATTCCTTAAGCACCGTAATTTGTCTTCCCTTGCATTTTCCAATCGAAGCGGTACTGTATTCACCGACTCCGTCGATAGTAAGGATGGCGGCTTCCTCAAAAGCGGAACAGTAGAATGCACTGGCTGCATGCGACAGGTGGTGTTCGCTGAACAGCAACCTCAGCTTCTTCCTGTCGTAATCGCCGACAGCTGAAAGCCCCTCATAGATCTGCTTTTTCATGAACATCTTTTCCCTGAGCCACACGGGGATCGCCCTCAGAAAAGAGACCAGTCCCCGCGGAGCGAAGGCATAATAGGTTTCCAGCAGCCGCTCGAATTTCAGCAGGGGCTTGTCGTAAAAGACGATGCCGTCGAGTTCGTCGATTTCAAGGCCGGCTTCGTCGAGGCAATACCTGATCGCATGGACCGGGAAATCGCGGGTGTGTTTTTTCCTCGTAAAACGCTCTTCCTGGGCAGCGGCAATGATCTTGCTGCCACAGGTGAGGGCAGCAGCCGAATCGTGGTAAAAAGCCGATATGCCCAGTATCTTTTTCATATTTTCATGCAACGGGATCAAAAGTAATCATTTTTTGGATCGTTAGGCTCCGGCCATGCTGCCGTATGGCCTTATAGCAGGGAGTCCCTGCTGTGTAAAAACTTATTGTTACCTTGCAGGTGCATTTGCGCTAAACAGGGTTAACCATGAAGATATTCAGATCAAAGAGGCTTTCGTTCATCCTTTATGTGGCCATCGTCCTCCTGGTGATGCTGATCGGCTTCAACGTGTTTTTCACCATCAGGATCCATAACCAGCTTGCCGGGATCGTGAAGCAGCCCGGGAAATGGCCTCCCGGATCATACATCTATGATCCCGTGATCGGTTTTGATTTTGCCCCTGGTATTTCGGCACCTATCGGCGACGGCAGCTTCTATGTGAAGAGTCACCGCCTCGGGTATCGCATCGGGGAGCATGAGGATGCAGAAGCCTGGGCGGCAGGCGGTGTCCTGTCGCTGGGGTGCTCTTTCACCTATGGCGATGAGGTGGAGTCGGAACAGACCTTTACCCAGGTCCTTGCCGACAGCCTGTCGGTGCCGGCATATAATTACGGCATCAGTTCCTTTTCATATGTGCATGCATTGTTAAAGGCCCGCAACCTGAAAGAACAGGGGGTGCTCGATATGCTGAAGCCGGCTTATGTGGTGCTGGGATGCTGGTATGGTCTGCAGAATCGCACCAGGTAGCCTAAGCCTACAATCGCATCGAAAAATATAACATTTGTGGCTGCCCACCTGGTCAGGGATGCACAGGGCCTGCAAATCCACCCACCTTCCAAAACCAGGCATGCCTTCGACCTGATCAACCTGTACCGTAAGGAAGGACCGGGGTTGAGTTTCAGGAAGTTTGCGAAGATATTTTTCATCGCACCACAGTACCTGCACCTCTTCCTCACCGGCAGGCAGGAGAGAGGCCGGGATGCGAAGCCTGATTATTCCGGCAAGATCAGCGATTTCGAGGTTTACGACTATTACTTTACTGCTATCGAGGATATCTTCTCTCCATACGGTTCCCGGATTATCGTCCTGTATATGCCAAACTCACCGAATGAAAAGCCGGGCCAGGAACTGCTGGAGGCTGTGAGCCGGCATCCGGGCATCATCTTCGTCAACGGGCAGGAGGCCCTGACGCGATACGGGGTGCCGGCAAGTGAATTCCAGGCGAAACACCCTCAGCCGGCAGCACACGGCGCGTATGCCAGGGCCATGCTCGAGATCCTTGACCAGAGAAAATAATATGGTAACCAATGTATGTTGCGTTGGGGCTGATCCCTACCTCAGCAGGGTAACCACCCCCTGTATGGTACGCTCTGCGATGCCGCTGAGGGTTTTCTCATATACCGCACAAACATAGAAATAGGTCCCCTCAGGGCATTCGTTGTTGTTTTGCTGGTTCCGGCCGTCCCAGTTGATCATGGGATCGCTGGTTTCGAACACCAGCAACCCCCACCGGTTATATATCACCATGTCGACACGTTCAACGTTGCCGGTGGTTTCGGGGAAAGGCGTGAAAAGATCATTGATCCCGTCGCTGTTTGGCGTAAAAACGTTGGGGAGCTCGTAACCCGTGCATCCCGGTGTACATACAATATTACTGAAGGCGCTCTGGTTGCCCAGGGTGTCGACGGCCGTGACCGCATAACATCCCAGCGTGACCCCCTGGTGGATCCAGGAAAGGCTGTCGTCACCTGTCTGGGCGACCGAGTCGATCAGCATGAATTCAGCCGTTTCGCTTGCAGCGTAATATATATAATATTGTGCCACCGCCGGATCGCAGGTGTCGATCTTTGCCGTGTTGTTCCATTGCAGCAAATTATGGTTGAGCGGGCAGTTGGTAAAAACTTCGAGTCCCGGCGGGCATGGTGGAATATTGTCGACCGGTATTCCGCATCGGATTTGCGAATAGTTGATGATGGGGCTGTCCAGCCCCGGGGTGCCATAGCTGCCATGGCTTTCGATGTAGTAGCAGTATTCCTCCCCGTTGACGAGGCCCGTATCGGTATAGGAAAGTTGAACAGTAGTGCCTATGGCTTCATAGGCAGTACTTCCTCCATTTTTTCTGAAAATTGTGTAATACTCATTGTTCCAGGGTACCTCAGGTGCCCAGCTGAGCTCCAGGCGCCGGTCGGTTTCATGGATGTTTAGGAATATGGTGCTGGCCTTCTGGCTGGAGCCGATGTAGCCGAAACTCTCGCTCAACAGATCGACCCTGTATGCATATCCCGTGCCCGCAACGTTCAGGTCAATGGCCTGGTCGACGAAAAGGGTGTCGTTGAGCCCGGCGAAACTTTCGACAAGCCCGAAATCCTGTCCGCTGATGCCCTCTGCCCTCATCAGTTCATAGTAATAGGGTCCGGGGATCTGCAGGGTGTCGAGTTCAGTGGGCTTCGACCAGGCGATCCTTGCATATCCCTGTTCCAGATCGGCACTGTCGTTGCCGGCGTTGGTTATGATGGGCAGGTCTTTCTTCAGGCTGGCGCACACTTCTTCCGACGCATAGCTTCTTGCACCGTCAAAAAATCTGGTCACCAGCATGTAGCAATAATCGAGGCCGTTGATCAGGCCGTTATTGCTTCCATCATCGACGAAGCTTGTGGCGTTGGCCGAAGAAGTTTCAGCGATAAGGCTGTAGCCGGTGTATGCCGGAACACCGGTTTCGCAATATCCGGGGATGAAACCGTAATATCCCACGCGTCGGTATATTTCATAGCCTGCCGCTTTGAGGCATGGGCTCTTTTCCCATTCAAGCCGGATGGTATTGCCGAAACCTTCAGCGGTAATGCCTTCGGGCGGAGGGCCGATCACGGTGATGGGAATGGTCTTCAGGTCGACCAGGTTGACGGGCTGTCCGTCGTCAGTAGCCTTAAAATACGTGTAATAGGGTTGTTTCTGTACGTGGTTGCAAACAGTTGGCCATGTGAAGGTGGTGCTTGCAGTATCGATGCCGATGGCCGGGTCGGGATCGAGGAATGCCGGGCTTTGCTCAAGCTCAAATGGACCACCCGTACCTGTGAGTTCCACGGCGTTGCCATCAGGGTCGATGGCGACCACCTCGAAGGTGAGGGTGTCTCCTGCCCTCACACAGGTATCGTTCACGGCATGGATCACGGGGGGTTGCTGGTCGGCACAGCCGATAATGGTGATCTGCATGTCGCGCGTCACGCTCCCGATCCTGATGCCATTGCGGTACTCTTCGATGAGGATGGCGATGTTGAACTCCCCCTGTATGGGGGGCCTTACCCATAACACATCGCCGGTCACGGGGTTGATGCCGATGCTGTCGGTGGCTATTGGCATGGCATAGCCG
>CAZHYA010000092.1:0-724 GCA_964536525.1 uncultured Bacteroidales bacterium
TACGACGGTGGTCGATCCGCTCGGGTCGTTGATCGGTGCGGGCCTGGGCTGGTTGATGGATCATTTCGATCCGTTGAAGACGTGGCTGAATGACTTCGCCGGTGATGCCGGCGAGGTGGCGGGGTTCGCGCAGACGTGGGCGAACATTGCGGAGCAGATGCACGGTTCGGGTGACGAGCTGGTGCGGGTGCTGGGTGATGTGGACGAGCTCGCGGGTGAGGCGATGGACGCGTATCGCCGGTTCCAGGCGGATGCGGCGGCTCATCTGCATGCGGCGGGGTCGTGGGCGGGAGCGATGGGCACCGGTTTGCAGATCGCGTCGACGATCGTGCAGATCATCCATGATCTGGTGCGCGACACGATCGCGCAGCTGGTGGGGTCGGTGATCTTGATGAGGGTTTCTTCGGTGATGATGATGCTCGACCCGTAAGTTTTTGTGAGTCCTTCCAGCCTTGAGGCCAGGTTAACGGCGTCGGAGATCACCGTGCCCTCCATGCGGCCCTCACCACCCACGATGCCCAGCATCAGTGAGCCTGTGTGGATACCGATGCCGCTGTCGATGGGCGACTGCCCGAACTGGCTGATGATATGGTTGAACTCGGTAAGCTTGATCCGCATCTCGATGGCAGCGTTGATTGCATCTTCGGTGTTTTCGGGAAACAGGGCCATGATGGAATCACCGATGAATTTGTCGACAAAGCCGCTGTTGTTGCGGATCACTGGT